>CALKYK010000561.1 GCA_938003715.1 uncultured Gammaproteobacteria bacterium | reverse complement strand
TTCGCGGCGAGGCGGTTCGCGACGCGATCATCCTCGCCAACGACTTCGCGGCGACCGATCCGTATCGCGCCACGACGCACAACAAGGGCATCATGAACGGCATCGACGCGGTGGCTATCGCCACAGGCAACGACTGGCGCGCGATCGAGGCTGCCGCGCACGCGTTTGCCGTCAAGGGCGGGCGCTACTCTGCCCTGACCGAGTGGACACTCGGTGACGGCGGCGACCTGACGGGCCGGCTGACGCTGCCGCTCAAGGTCGGCATCGTCGGCACGTCGACGACGGCGAACCCGGGGGCGCAGGTCGGGCTGCGCATGCTCGGCGTCAGCAGTGCCACCGAACTGGCCTGCGTGATGGCCGCGACCGGGCTCGCGCAAAACTTTGCAGCGCTGCGCGCGCTGGTGACCGACGGTATCCAGAAAGGGCACATGCGGCTGCACGCGCGGCGTGCGCCACGCGACGACGCCCCGTCCCGGTCCGAAACGTCGTCGGGGGCGACGTCGGAGACAGGAACCTGGTCGTCGCGTCCGGCGCCGGCCGGGCTTAAGGACGCCCACGAAGGTGTTGCCGCCGGCAAGGTTATCCTGCTCGGGGAACACGCAGCGGTTTACGACCGGCACGTGCTGGCACTGCCGATCGAGCGCGCGGTCACCGCGTGGGTCGTCGCGCAGGACAGCGGCGTCGTGCGGCTGACGGTGCCGGCCTGGGGTGTGCGCGAGGAATGGGCCGCCACGGAGCCGGCGAGCAGCGGCGCGGCGGCAATCGTGTCGCTCGTCATGCAGGAAATGGGTTTCTCCCGAGGCGGCTGCCTGATTCACGTGAATGCCCGGATCCCGGTCGCGATGGGACTGGGTTCGTCGGCCGCGTTCGCCGTGGCGCTGATCCGCGCCTTCGACAGCCTGCGCGGCGGCGGCATGCGTGATACCGACGTCGATAGGCTCGCGTTCGAATGCGAACGCATCACCCACGGCACGCCGTCCGGTATCGACAACAACATCGCCACGTTCGGCGAACCTGTCCTGTACACGAAGGGCAGCCGTTCCCGAACCAAGCCCATTGCGCTCGCGGAACCGCCGCCGCTGGTCGTCGCGTCCAGCGGCGTTCGCGGCATTACCAAGGATCTCGTCGCCGGAGTGCGCTACCGCTACGACCGCAACCCGCAGCTGTACAACACGATCTTCGACGAAATCGACGAAATCAGCATGGCCGGTGCGGTCGCCCTGCGAGAATGCGACTACGAGCAGCTGGGCGCGATGATGAACGTCTGCCACGGCTTCCTGAACGCGATCGGTGTGTCGACGCCGGAACTCGAGCAAATGGTCGACATCGCGCGGCGCCACGGTGCGATCGGTGCCAAGCTGACCGGCGCCGGCGGCGGCGGCTCGATTGTCGCGCTCTGTCCCGATAAAGTGACGGCTGTCGCCGCCGCGCTCGGCGACCGCGGTTATCCGATCATTCGCCTTTCAGAGAACCAGAGCTAGTCGTGTCCCAGCCCCGCGCCCGCATCGTCTCGTCGGAAGACGAGGAGCTGATCCTCGTCGACAGCGACGACAGGGAGATCGGCCACCTGAGCAAGGCCGCCTGCCACGACGGCGACGGCGTGCTGCACCGCGCGTTCTCCGTGTTCCTGTTCGACGACGAGGGCCGGCTGCTGCTGCAGCGGCGTGCGCAGGCCAAGCGCCTGTGGCCGGGCTACTGGTCGAACAGCTGCTGCAGCCATCCGCGCCGCGGCGAGACGCTGGACGTCGCGGCCGCGCGCCGCCTGCAGGACGAGCTACACGTCGACGCCGAGCTGGAATTCGTCTACCCCTTCGAGTACCAGGCACGCTACGGGGAGGCCGGTTCGGAGAACGAGCTGTGCTCGGTGTTTCTCGGCCGCATGAAAGGTGAGCCGCAAGCGAACGCGACGGAAATCGACGCGCTGCGCTACGTGACGGTGGAGGAACTCGACGACGAACTCGCCACCACGCCCGAAAGATTCACGCCGTGGCTGAAGCTCGAGTGGCAAAGATTGACAGGGGAGTTCGCCGCGCGGCTCAAAGCATACGCAGACGCCTGAGATAAGTCGCCAACCGTAGGCAAATTCTCAATCCTGTTAAACCGGGTTCAGGTGCGCGCAAGGCAAGGCGCAGGTCGTCGAGAAAGCGGAGTGTACACGCGAGTACATGAGCATTTCGAGACGACCTGCAACGCCGCATGGCGCCGCCTGAAGCCGGTTCAGCTCACGTACTCGTAATACTCAATGCCGATGTCCTGGAATTGTCGCTTATCGGTACGCCCGACCCGCTCGATGACGAATTCCTCGCGCGGCAGGTAGTCGAGGCCGCTCACGCGGCGACCGTCGTGCAGCGCCGCGTACTGCTGCTCGTCGAGGTCGACGGCAAACTCCATCGCCTTGCCGAAGCCGATCTTCGCGGTGGCTTCACGCCAGCTGTCGGCGACATAAAAAGGAATCACCTCGGCGGCGTCGCCGCTGCCGTAGCCGAGCGTCAGCAACTCCTCGCCGCCGAGACTGCGGCCTTCGTCGGCCGCCTCCTCGAAGCCGGCCGCGATCCAGGCTGGCAGCGCGGCCGTGTACAGGTTGCCGAGATCGAGCATCGTGTCGCTGCCGAGCGCAAGCTTGTCCAGAATCTCGCGCCGGTAGTGGCGCGATGCGCGGAAGATACGGAACACCGCCATCGTCAACGGATAGGCTTCGAAGTTCAGGCGATCCGGGTCCGCGAGTTCGACGATTTCCGGCTTGCTGCTCATCTCGGCCAGCAGTGCCCCGGGCTCGATACCCGCTTCGTAGCAGTAGGACGCGAGCTCGGCGCGGTCTTCCGGCGAGCCGCTGCCGAGCGCGAACAGGTACGCGACCGCCCAGCCGGTTTCGGGCATGCGCCGGTACGGTCGATGCATGAACACGGTCTTCAGCGAACGCAGGTAGGCGCTGGCTTCGAGCCCGCGCTTTTCGTACATGTCGTTCAGCGCGTGCAGGGTTTCGTCGATGTAGCAGGTGGTCGAGTACTTGCCGTTGAATACCGGAAAGTCCTGGACCTGGTGGCTCTCGCTGCGATCCTGGCCGCAGAAGCGCATCATCGGTTTCCTGAAGTCCATGATGCGGTAGTCGGACGCCGAACCGGAACGCACCAGGTCGACGTCGACCAGCTTCGGGTTCTCCTCGAGCAGCATCGCCACCGCACCGGCACCCTGCGTGGGTTCGCCGCTCGAGCCGCGCGCGTATTCGGCGATGTCCGCACAGACGACGATCGCCTGGCCGCCGGCGCCGTCCAGCGCAAGGTGACGCAGTGCACTCTTCATGCCGTACACGCCGCCAAGGCACGCGTGCTTGAATTCCGGCACCTCGCAGCTGCGCGCGATCGGCGCCTGACCGCGCGCGGCCAGCGCCCGGTCGACCATGCCCTTGACGATGATCGCGCCGGCCGAGTTGTCGGTGCTCGACTCCGTACCCAGGCCGAGAAACTTCACGCGATCTGGATCGATGTCGTACTGGTCGATGAGCCGCATCACCGCAGTGGCGGCCATCGTGTAGACGCTCTGGTTCGGGCCGCGTACGCGGAAGCTGCGGCCGACGACCTCGCGAATCTTCGGCCAGTGATTGCCGGTCCAGTCGCACCAGTCCTCGAGCCACACGCGAAACGGCGGCACGTAGGCGGCAAGCCCACTCAATCCGATGCGTTTTGGTTTCATGAACAGGGTGCTCGGGCGGAGGTCAGCCCGCAAATTCTAGTGGTCTGGTCGACACCGCTCAACCTCGGGGAGGCAGCCGCCGGGACCCGGCTACTCGACCGTGATCGTGATGCGCTCGGAAACGACCGGCGGATCGTGGGGAATATGTAAATGATCGGCAAACAGGAGCTGCAGCGTGTGCTCGCCGGGCTCGAGATCGAGCTCGGTGCTGGAGCTGCCGTCGCCGAAATGCACGTGGTTCGCATCGGCCGGGATCGGCAGGTTCATCGGCGGCAGATCCACATCGACGATGATGTGGTGATGGCCGGAGTTCGCTGCCTCGGTGCCGGCCGGTACGACCTCCATGCCGTCGACCGCAAACTCGACCCGGACCGGGCTCGAGACCGTGTCGCCGTCGGCCGGGGTGACGAAATACAGGCGCGCATCTGCCGGGGCCGGCTGACGCGGCATCGACGGCGGGGCAGAGCTCTGCACGGATTCCGCCGGCGCCGCTTCGGCGCTCTCGGTCGAGGCGCCTTCCTCGCGCTGGCCGCAGGCCGCCAGGGCGGTGACGGCCGCCGTCAGGACCCATGCGTATCGTAGCTGCTGGTTCACGTCAGATTCTCCTCGTTATTGTCTGCCGCCCGTTGCCGTCGGCGACGCCTATACGGAAAGTGCCGCGACGAGCGCTGCGAACGCCAATATAAAGGAAAAGCCCAGCAAATAGGCAAGGATCAGCAGGACGAACTTGGGCGCGGTCGCCAGGTGCCGCTGGCGATAAACCCGGCGCATCGCCTTGTACAGGTACACCGGCAGGTAAACGGGGACCACGAACCCGGGGACGTCGTCCACCAGGGCCGGCGCGCCGAGCCCGCCACCGACGCGGGGCCACAGCACCCGCCGGGGCAG
>CALKYK010000560.1 GCA_938003715.1 uncultured Gammaproteobacteria bacterium | reverse complement strand
CGAGCGCCTCGAGATCGTTCTTGATGCGGTCTTCGGCCAGTCGCCGCAGCGCCTTCAGGCCGGCTTCGTTCGTCGTCTCGTCCGCGGCGCGCTGCAGGAGTCCGAGGCGCATGATCGGTTCCGACGACGGATCGAACCTGAGCAGCAGCGGCCGCTCCGCCTCGAGCGGCAGGTCCAGGATGTCGATCTTTTCCCTGACGTCCACGCCCGCAACGTCCATGTCGGTGCCCCAGACGAACTCCAGCGTGACGTCGGACTGGCCGGAACGGGACACCGAACGCACCTGACGCACGTTGCGAATGACGCCGACCGACTCTTCGATCGGTTTCGTCAGCAGGTTTTCCACCTCGACCGGAGCGGCGCCGGCAAGCTCCGTCCGCACCGTTATCGTCGGGTAGGAAATGTCCGGCAGCAGGTTCACCTTGAGTCGCGACAGCGAAACCATGCCGAACAGCACGATGGCAACCGTGAACATCGTGATCGTCACCCGGCGCTGCGTCGCAATCTCGATCAGTCGGCGCATCGTCGTTGCCTCAGTGGTTTCCGCCGTGGCCGGCAACCGACGGGGCGTCGTCGCGTCCGGTGGTATCGATGACGGCGACTCTTGCGCCGTTCTTCAGCCCGGTGTGGCCCAGGGAGACGACCCGGTCGTCGTCGCCGATCCCGTCAATGACCTCGACGTAGCCGCGGTTGCCGTAGCCGAGCGTAACGTTGCGCCGTTCGGCCGTGTCGTCGATTACGACGAACACGCTGCTGGCGTCGGCGTCCTCCAGGACGGCGCTGCGGGGAATCTGCAGCGCGTTTTCGCGGCGGTCGTAGACTATGCTGATACGCCCGAACATCCCGGGCTTCAGGCGTCGCGTTTCGTCCGACACTTCGACCGTGATCTTGAACGTGCCCGTCTGCGGGTCGACCACCGGGCTCACGCGCGCGACCGTGGCGTCGAAGCGTACGCCGGACACGGCGTCTACCTCGATCGTGGCCGGCTGGCCCTTGCCGATGCGCCGGTACTCGCGTTCCGGCACGTGCAGGTAGGACACCAGCGGTTCGAGGCTGGTGATCTCGAAGGTCGGCGCATTGACGTCGATTGTGTTGCCCGCCTTGACGAAACGACGCGAGACAACGCCCCCGATCGGCGCGCGAATCTCGGTGTAGCCGTACTCGAGTTGCGCCAGGTCGTAGCTCGCCCGCAGTGCCTCCATTTCGTACTGGATCTTTTCGAAGTCGCCGGCACTCAAAAGGCCCTTGTCCCGAAGATCGACGTTGCGCCGGTACTCGCGCTCGAGTTTCGCCAGGTTTGCCTCCGCCTGCTGCATTTCCAGCCGCAGGCGGTCGCCGTCGAGGCGCAGCAGGACCTGCCCGGCGCGCACGTCGTCGCCTTCCTCGACCAGGATCTCGCGGATTTCCCCGGCCACCTTGGCGATAACGACCGCGTCGTCGAACGCCTCGATCGGCGCGGTGCCGGAGTACACGGCATCGATGTTGGCGCGATGCGGGACGACGACTTCCACCGGTACCGCGGCCGTCTCGTCCTCGTCGTCCGTATCGTCGTTTTCGTTCGCACAGCCTGCCGCGAGAAGGATCAGTACCGCCACAGGCAGCAGCAGAAGGCGATGTTTCACTCGATCTCCCCCGGTCATGGCGACTCGACTCACCCGGTAACGGATGACGTCGCAGCGACGCTGGCGAGGACGCGGCTGCCGGGTCGGAGCGCCGTCTGCCCGGAGACGACGATTCGATCGTTCACGTCGATGCCGTGCAGCACCTGGACTTCGCCGCCGTTCGCGATGCCGGTCCGGACGACGCGACGTTCCGCCGCGCCATCCGCGACGACATAGACGACCGTTTCGCCGTCTTCCTCGAGGACGGCGCGAACCGGGATCAGCAGTGCATCCGGATAGTTCCGGTAGGCGATATCGAAGCGACCGAACATGCCCGGCGCAAGACGGCTGTCAATGTTGTCGACGTGCACCGTGGCACGGAACGTTCCGGTTTCGCGATCGATCGTCGGACTGATTCGCTCGACCGATGCCGCAAACACCGAATCAGGACTGGCATCGACGCGGACGACGGTATCGAGACCGGTATCAAACTTCGCGAGTTCGGTCTGCGCGATATCGAGGTGGGCGACGAGTCGGGTCGTATACGTGATGACGAAAACGCGATCGCATTCGACGACGTGACGACCAGTCTTGACGAGCCGTGCCGACACAATTCCTGCGAGCGGGGCGCGGATTGCCGTGTGTTCGTACTCGAGCTTGCGGAGCTCGAAGCTCGCCTGGAGCGCCTCGAGTTCGTAGTGCATCGACTCGAGGGTCGCTGCACTGACCAGGCCGCGTTTGCTCAGCTCACGATTGCGTTCGTACTCGCGGCGCAGTTTCTCGACGTTTGCGCCGGCCTGGCGCATCGCGAGACGCTTGCGCTCGCCGTCGAGTCGCGCGAGCACCTGGCCGCGGGCGACCACGTCGCCTTCCTCGACCAGGATGTCGACGACTTCCCCGTCAACCCGTGAGCGGACGACCGCTTCGTAGTCCGCCTCGAGCGCCGCCGTGGACTCGAAAACGGCCGCGATGGCACCGCGGCGCGGTATCGCGACCTCGACCGGCAGCGCAATTTCGGCGGGCTCGTCGCTGCCGGAGACGCGCGCTTCGCCCACGTTACAGCCGGACAGCAATACTGCGAATGAGACGGTGACGAACAGGGCGACGACGCGATGACATGACATGTGGCAGGACCCCGGGTACCGGTCGTGGCCGGTCAGGTTATTTAGTGTTGTAGTTAAGTATAACACTAGTTGACTATAACGCAACGGGGATTTCACGTCATGGA
>CALKYK010000559.1 GCA_938003715.1 uncultured Gammaproteobacteria bacterium | reverse complement strand
ATATTCGACGAACTGTCGGCGGAACATCGGCTCGCACTGCTCGACGCGGCGCGCGAACTCGAAGCCGAGGTATCGATTTCGTTTCAGTCGATCGAGTCACTTGCCGCTCTCGATCGGCACGACATCCTTCGCCTGGGTCGCGCCTTGCTGGACTGTGGATACGCCGGCGGCTTTCTGTCGGCCGGCGAAGTGCGGAGCGTAAGCGGACCGCTCGAAGCACTGGTCGGTGGCGAGGTTTCCCTGGACGACTATCGTCGAGGTGTCATTCGCCTTAAAAGAGTACCCGGCTGGGCGCTTGGCAGCATACGCCACGCGTTCGCGGAGCCGCTGCTGCGCTATACGGCGCTGGATTCGCGCGCGGCGAGATTCAGTGACGACCTGTTGCGCGGATCATCGCTGTGGGCACTGGGGGAAGTATTGAAGGCGCTGTCGCGCGATGTCGATGCGTTGTCGGGCAGCGTGACCGAAGTTGCAGGACGCACGGCGGGCGGCGTGGTGGCACTGAACAGCGGCGTGGCGAGGGGCACGCTGCGGCTTTTCGAGACGCTCGAAAGCCTCGAACATGCGACCCTGTCTCGCACCGATATAGCAGTCATTCCGGAAACGATCGCCGAACTGACCCCGGTGGCCGGCATAGTGACGCTGGGGGAAGGCAACGCCCTGTCGCACGTTCAGCTACTTGCGCGGAATTTCGGTATTCCGAATGTCGCCATCGATTACGAAACGCTGGAGCAACTGCGGCCGCTGAAAGATTCGTCGGTCATCCTGGTGGTCACGGACGATGGTGACGTCGTGCTGGACCAGGATGATCGGGCATCGACTCCAATCGAGACCGTTGCTGCCGGTTCGGTCGAGGTGCCGCAGCCCGATCTGGCAGCTCGCAACGTGCTGCTCCTGGATGAAATCGGACGCGAACTGTCCGGCAAGGTCGTCGGACCCAAGGCGGCGAATCTCGGCGAACTGAATCGGCTGTTCCCAGGGCGGGTGGCCCCGGCGGTAGCCGTGCCATTCGGGGTTTACGCAGCGCACCTGGATGAGGCGAACCTGTCCCCGCGCATCGCCGCCGCATTTGCAGACCGCAAGGCGTTGAGAATCGACGAGGCGGCGTTCGACGCAGAACTCGCAGAGGTTCGACGCCAGATCGCATCGCTCGACCTGAGACCCGCATTGCGCGACGAACTTCGCGAAGCGATGCTTCAGGCCTTCGGCGATCCCGGCACTTACGGCGTGTTCGTCCGATCCGATACCAACGTCGAGGATCTGCCGCAGTTCACAGGCGCCGGTCTCAACGAGACGATTCCCCACCTCGTTTCGCCCGAGGCGCAGATTGCAGCCTTGCCGCGCGTCTGGTCATCGGTATTGAGTCCTCGCGCACTCGCGTGGCGTTCAAGCGTGCTTGCGAACCCGGCCCGTATCTACGCGTCGGTGCTGCTGATGAAAAGCGTTCCTGCAGACAAGTCGGGGGTGCTGGTGACGACCAACCTCGGTGACCGCCGCGCCGCCGGAATGACGGCTTCGACGGCGTGGGGCGTCGGTGGTGCCGTCGCTGGCGAGGCCGCCGAAACGCTTGTAATTACAGCTGAAGACACGGACCTCCTTTCCGAGGCCAAAACCCCTTACCGGCGGGCTCTTGCCGATACAGGCGGCGTTTCCTGGTTGCCGGCTCCAGCGGGCCGGGTTCTGGAGGACGGCGAAATAGAGCAGCTGCGCTTGCTCGCAGTCGAGGTCGGCCAACGATACGAGCCGGTTTATGATGACGCCGGAAACGCGCGTCCCTGGGACATAGAGTTCGGGTTCGTCGCCGGCGAGCTGACACTGTTCCAGATCCGGCCGCTCGTCGAACGCGGCGCCGGTTCGGCAGAACACGTACTCGATGCGCTGCGCCCGGCGCGCCGCGAGCGGACTGCCGGAAATACCGTCGTGAACCTCGACGAGGAACCATTGTCATGACCAAGAAAACTCCGCCGACGCCTCACCGGTTGCGTCTGTGCTCGTTGCTGGCGGCTTGCCTGCTTCCGGCACTGCTTGGCGCCTATCCGCTCGATGGTTTCGACGAATCGGGCATCCGACGCCTGGAAGGATTCGTGATCGCTCAGGAGACGCCTGGCGCGTCCCGGCTTGCACCGGGTCAGCTGTGGCCATCCGAGCGCATTACGCTTCGGCTGAAGAACTATCGGGGCCCGGATTTCGACGCTTTGCCGGAAGATCCCGAGCTGGCTGCATTCCTGAACAGGGCGCTCAGGAACCGGGATCCCAGCTACGCGATGGTAGTCGTCGATATCACTGACGCCGATGCAATCCGATGGGCGGGATTGCGTCCCGACCTGAAGCAGAATCCGGGCAGCGTCGGCAAGGTCATCAGCATGGCCGCCGTATTTCATGCGCTTGCCAGTGCCTTTCCGGACGTCGAGGACCGGGCGCGTGTGCTTCGGGAAGCCGTGTCACCCGCAGGTAGCTGGGTCAGCAACGAAATTCACAAGGTGCCAAAGTGGAACCCGGCCGAGCGGCGCAATCGATACTCCGTCATCAACGAAAAAGACGAATTTCGTCTCGGCGAATGGATCGACCATGCCGTATCGGCATCGGCAAACGGCGCTGGCGCGATTATCTGGCGCGAGGCGATGCTGATACGGCATTTCGGCAGCAAATATCCGCAGAGCTTCGAGGAAAGCGAACGCTTCTTCGCCGAGACGCCGAAATCGCAGCTTGGCGCACTGGCACGTGCCGTTGCAACGGAACCCCTCGAAGCGGCGGGCATCGACACGGCCAATTTGCAGCAGGGCTCGTTCTGGACCGGCAGCTCGAAGCAGAAGGTGCCAGGAACGATTTCGTTCGCGACGCCACGCGAACTGGCGCGGTTGATGTTTCGTATCGAGCAGGGCCGCCTGGTCGATGAATGGTCGAGCCTGGAGATGAAGAAATACCTGTACATGACGAAACGTCGTTATCGCTACGCGTACGCACCGGAGCTCGGTGACGATGCCGTATTTTTCAAAAGCGGTTCGCTGTACTCGTGCCGTCCCGAGGAGGGATTTCGCTGCGAAAAATACATGGGTAACGTGCGCAACATGATGAACTCCGTAGCCGTCGTCGAAGGCAGCGAGCCCGGCGACCCGGCTTACATCGCCGCGTTGATGTCCAACGTGTTGAAGTTCAACTCGGCGTGGGATCACTCGCGCATCGCCGCCGCGGTTCATGAAACGCTGCGGACACGCCAGGTGCAGTCGCTTCGGGAAACGGCTACTGAGAGCGAAATCAGCGAGGCTGGAAAAAGCGAGTAAATACGCTAGCCCCAGCCGATATCGTCCAGGTGATCGTCGTCGATGCCGAAATAGTGCGCGACCTCGTGGATGAGCGTCTTCGCGACCTCCTCTCGTAGTTCCCTATCAGGCAGTCCCAGTTCGAGGTGTGGCAGGCGGAATATGTATATGACGTCCGGCAGCTCGCCGGCCTGGTCGATACTCCGCTCCGGCAGCGGCGTTCCGACATAGAGCCCGAGCAGACCCTCGCCGTCCGGGTCCAGGTCTTCGTCAGCTTCGTCGAGCACGAGGACCTCGAGGTTGTCGAAGGCCTTGTGCACCCAGTCCGGCAGCTGCTGCATCACGTCGTGCACGACCGCTTCGAATGCTTCAGGCGTCATCAGTCTCGGATTTCGCAGTCATACGCTCGCCCGTTGCATTGTCGCGCACCCACTCGGCGAACGGCACGTGTGCCCTGGGAATGTCGACGGCGATCACGGCCGGCAGGTCGTAGCGATGCAGCTCCAGGATAGTTGCTTCGACGTCTTCGTATCGATCGGCAGTCGTCTTGATGAACAGCCGGTATTCCCGGTCGCTCTGGATCTTGTCCTGCCAGCGGTACACGCTTTCGATGCGGGAAATGTGCACACAGGCTGCCAACCGTCGATCGACCAGAGCAGATGCGATCGACCGCGCGTCGTCCGGGCTGTCGGTGGTCGTCATAACGGCGATGAGATTCATGAAGTCGCTTCACTCCCTGCGCGGCTCGCCGCCCAGGCTCCTGACCAGGATCATGCGCAGTTTTGCCGCGGTCTCCGGGGTGATGTCGCCGAGCACGCCAAGCGCATCCTCCGGGATGTGCCGCAGCGTGTCGTCGTCGTGCGAAAAAATGTAGTAGTCGAAAACCTGCCGCCACACGTCGCGTTCGTGCTGCGGCATGTCCCTGATCGTCAGCAATGCGTGCAACAGCGTGAAGTTCGGCGACAGCATGTAGGGTGCCGCATCGCGCCACCAGAAATTCACCAGCACGCCGAACGGATCCAGCGCCTCGACGTGGTGAAACCACATGCTCGGCAGGTACAGCGCGTCGCCCGGCTCGAGCTCGGCAACGCGGGCCTCCTGCGTCGCCTGAGCGAATCGCGGAAATCGTTCGAGGTCCGGCTGCAGCGGGTCGACCAGGCTGACCGGTTGACCCGCAAGCGTATTGTCGAGGGGACCAACGTACAGGTTCGGCAACTCCGTCGGCGGGAACAAGGTGAAGCGCCGACGCCCGTGCACGACACACGCGAGGTTCTGCGGCAGATCCCAGTGCGTCGTCGTGCGTCCGCGGTTGCCGATCCAGATCGATTCGAGTTTGTCGACGCTGTCGTCCAGCAGCTCGAGGCGGTTCTCGCCGAGTAACGACTGCAGCGGACCGCGCAACGGAATCGCCCCGGCATAGATTCCGGGTGGATTGTCGTCGGCAATACACTGCAGCAGCGTGTCGAGAAGCTCGGCGAACGGCAGCTCGCGTCGCTGGAAGTTGAAACCGCGAAAATCGTCGCTGTAGAAGTAGCGCCCGCCGGTATCGGGTTCGGCGAAGAATGCCTTCACGGGCTCGTCCGGGCCGAAGCCGCGCAGATACTCCGCCACGGATTCAGTCGACGCCTTGCCCATGCGCACCAGTGGCCAGTCGGCCACCTGCCTGCGCAGGACTGCCGGCTCGTTTTGCTCGCAGACCTCGTCGTGGAAGGTGTGCTTGTCGACGGCCTGCCACTCGCGCACGGCCGCAGGCTCTGTTAGCGGAATTGCGGACACGGGATCATGGTACACGAGCCGGCGATATACAATATCCCGTCGCGTCGCCGCAGTCCGCGCGTTCGCCCGAAGAGGTTCGCAGGCACATGCCCGTGGTTGCAGAATTCAGAAAGAGAAACGTATTTCGCGTCGGCGCAGCCTACCTGGTGGCCGCATGGCTGATCGTGCAGGTCGCCGAAACCCTGTTCCCGCTGTTCGGCTTCGGCGATGCCCCGGCGCGCATCGTCGTCATCCTGCTCGCAATCGGTTTCGTTCCGGCACTGGTGCTCGCCTGGGCGTTTCGCATTACCCCCGACGGCCTGCGCCGGGAATCGGAAATCGATGCTCCGCTTTCGGCGCAGGCGGGCAAGCGGCTGGACCGCATGATAATGGTCGTGCTGGCGCTCGCGCTGAGTGTATTCGCCGTCGACCGGTTCGTTCTCGATCCGCAGCGCGAGGCGGACAGCCGGGCGGAGCTGGCGAGCCGGCTCGAGGAAGCACGGCTGCGCGGCCGCACCGAGGCGCTGATCGAAAGTTACGGTGACCGGTCTATCGCCGTGCTGCCGTTCGCGAACATGAGCGATGACCCGGGCAACGAATATTTCGCTGATGGCGTTGCCGAGGAAGTGCTGAACCTGCTCGCGCGGATTCCCGGACTGCGCGTGATCTCCCGGTCTTCAGCGTTTTCCTACAAGGGCAAGGATGTACGGCTGGACCAGGTCGCAAACGAACTCAGGGTTGCATACGTACTGGAAGGCTCGGTGCGCAAGTCGGGCGATACCGTGCGCATCACGGCGCAGTTGATCGATGCGCGGGCCGACGCTCATGTCTGGTCCGAAACTTTCGATCGCCGACTCGACGACATATTCGCCATCCAGGAAGAAATAGCGGCGGTCGTGACGGAGCGCCTGAGACCGAGCCTGGTCGGCAACGCGCCGCGACCGCGCCTTACCGACCCGGATGCCTACGCGCAGTTTCTGGAGGCTCGCGCACTGGCGCGCCTCGGCGGCGCCGATGACTACACGCGGGCCGAAGCCCTGCTGAACCAGGTCATTGCCGCCGATCCGGAGTACGTGGACGCCTGGGATGCGCTTGCCGGCATCTACGTCAACCAGGCCGGCAAAGGGCTGAAGCCGGCGGATGAAGGGTTCCGGCAGGCGGGCGATGCGGCTCGCCGCGCGCTGGCGATCGAACCGGATTACGGCCCCGCCCATGCTCGCCTCGGCTGGGTCGCCCTCCTGCACGAACACGATCTGGCGCTGGCTGCCCGGCACTACCAGTCTGCGCTGCAGCGGGCGCCGAACAGCATGCGCATTATCGGCGATTCCACGTCCGTGCTCAGGGCGCTGGGCCGCAGCGACGACTGCGTGCGGGTCGACGAGTTCGTCGTCAGCCGAGATCCCGTCAATCCGGTCAGTCATTTCAATCTGGGCGTGTGTTACCTGAGCGCCGGTCGCTACGCCGAAGCCATCGCGACATTGCGAACTTCGTTGCGACTCGGTCCGAATCGGGTCGGCGGCCAGTACCAGCTCGGCGTCGCAGAGCTGCTGAGCGGAAACCCGTCAGCGGCGCTCGAATCGTTCGATCGCGAGCCGCTGGCGGTCCTGAAGCTCATCGGGCAAGCGATGGCGCTTCACGCGCTCGGTGATGACGCATCGGCGGACCGATTGCAGCACGAATTGATCACGCAATTCGAGCGCGATGCGGCGTACAACATCGCGTACGTGCTTGCCTACCGCGGTCAGGTGGATGCCGCGTTCGAATGGTTGCAAAGGGCCGCCGCGTACGGTGACCCCGGACTGGCCGACATCATTGCCGAACCGCTATTCGCCAACCTGCATCGGGATCCGCGCTGGCCGGCCTTCCTCGAGTCGGTGGGCCGGGCACCGTCGCAGCTGCAGGAGATCTCGTTCGAGGTGAACCTGCCTCGAGCATGAACCGGTCTTTTGCGTGCCGTCGGACAGGTTGTGCCGCCTCGCCACCAGGCACAGGTCCTATAATGACTTTAAAGCAACTGCTGACCTGTGCCGGAGTTTTGCGACCGGAAACGCCAAATGGACGAGATTGAAATTCTCCTGACAGTAGCCTAAATCTGCTTGTCGCTCGCCTGATTCCCCTCCCTCTCCGCCTTCCTGGGACGCCGGGACAAGCACACTGATCCGCTGGTCAATGCAATCAGACTTCGTGGGCTCCTCGACGCCGGATTGTCCACCATGTTGCTCGCATTGATCGGCGTACTGGTGATGAAAATCGGCGGGAACAGCGAGTGGGTCTGGCGAGCGGCTTCCGGCGCAGGCTTGTTGTTTGTCGCCACCATCGGCACTGCCGCGCTACGGCGCGAAAAGCTGCGGCGAAACCTGCCAGGGTTCAGAAAGATTGCTTCTTTCGTCATGTTCGCGATGGTTGCGACGGCGTTTGTCGGTTTTGCGTGTGTCGCCGCAGGGGTTGCCGGCGACTACGGTTTCCATGTGTATACGGCAATGCTTTATCTGTTTCTCGTCATCTGCTGCACGATGTTCGTCTTCGTCATTGCGTCCCTGACGATTCCGACCAAAGTTTCCGGGTCAGGGCCTGCATCGTAGACCGGCAGGGATCACGGAATCTGGTCGCCTGCTGCTCGGTCGAGTTAGTTGAAAGGAGTTCTAAATCCGCAAACGCGTTGCACCAGAACATTACGTTGCCTCGGCATCGGGACGCAATCGAGCCCAAGTCTCAAAATCGGCTTCGCCGAGGACGTCTCCGTGGAGGCCTTCGAATGAAGTGGTCGAGACCGCGATGAGTAGGGTTTGAAACCTGGCCGCGACGGTAGTTCTCGTAGTCGGAAATCAGTCCAGTCAGCGCCTCAACAAATGAATCGAAATCGCGAGCCTCTACTGTGCCCATCCGTTGATGAGCATTAATGAACTCAGCTCGAGGAATACGTGCAATCCATGCCCACGTATCGTCCGCGCCCGGTAGCAGCCAGTAGAGCACTTGTCCGTCGCCAAAATCGAAGAACACGTGTGAACTGCCTCCGGCCCAATCACGCATTAGGGCGCCCTCGTGCCGCCAGATCTGCCGGATAGGCGCGTTCGGCCCGATTGTCGCGACAGTATGTTCCCACGCCTTCTGAAATCCAGCAGGATCTCTCTTGCGTCTAACGCCATCCACAATCCACACTAGCTTCTGATAGAAACCTTCGCGAGATCGTCTTTCCTCCGGCTTGATGTACGAGTGCTGGATCTCAATGACCCACTCGTCCTTGGTCTTCACATCGGCGATGTGTCGCTCACCGTCTTCAGCGTGATGGACGATTTCCTGCCAGTCGGCTGGAAAGTGCTCTTTCCAATTACGATGCCACTCTGTCTCATTTTCCCACCACGGATCGCAGTGGCGACGCGAACGGTGAGCCCAGTGCCAAACACGGACTTCCCCGCACCGGGCAATCATTGGACTTCCGCAGCTATTACATTCGCCCAACAGACCCGGCTGCGGTTCTTGACGTTGTCCGTCTACGAGAGCGAATTTCATGTTCGGTTACGGCGATTTGCGAAGGCTGTCTCAAGGCGACATTGCCGGGCCATGGGGTTCACATACGCCACTGAAATGAAACGCCTTCCCCTCTTTGGCTTTCTCCCCAGAATGCTCGAAAGTCCAAACGTCGAGAACCCCCTTTGCCGTATCCAATCTAAACCGGTATGACTTCTTCTCGACAGTGTGCTCAGAATCTTCCTCGTACTCTGTATAGAGCCCATAGCCGGTGACAATCGCGTTCATGATCGCCAAGTCTTGAATCTCGTAACCGTCTGCCAGCCATCTCTCTCCGTCGCTTCTCCGTTGCCGAACAAACACGATCTCCATTCCGGACCAATGCGCCTGGCTAGCGACGCAAGCGATATAGTCCTCGGACTCGACTATCGAAAAGCCGTCAAAGTCCGATTCCTCTGACTTCGTGGCCGTTTCGTCACCGCGCTCGCTTTCCCGCAGGTCTTGCTCGGGGCCTGCAAACGGATTAAGCCAAGCCACAAACGAGACAATAAGGGTAGCCACTGCGACCACCAGAATCGCTACGTTTAGTCGTTGTCGCGCCTTTCGCTTTTGACCAAGCCAATACAATGCCGCGTAGTGTTTTTCGGGAGTCCCGTAACGGTGATTAGATACATCCCATTGAACTGACTCTTCTCCCATCCGCGAAAAGTGTCCGTCAAGCTCTTCAGTCAAAAGATCTGGCCATTTTTCAGGTTCTATTGAGTACTCGAACTGTGGTTCAGTCATGGTCAGACTCCATTGCGGAAATCGATCATTTACTAGGCCAAGCGTTTTACCCCTTTATCGACTTTAGTGTGCGACATCCTGAGAGTTTCGCGGAGATCAACGAGGCACCATAGCGACGCGGTAGCGCGTCAGTTGCGTGACGACTGGTATTCTTTCGTTCGATAGATAAAATCGCAAAACGTCATGGCCGAGTTCACCGCAAGTCTGGCGTGATGCTCGCCCGCTTTATACTGAGTGACATGTGAGTCGCCCATTCTGTTTCGCAGGCTCGACAACCCGGAGACAAGGCTAGTCAGTCCGGATAAGATTTGCCGCAGGTTATCGCTTAGCCCCTCCTGACCAGGCACAAGATTCAGGTGCCGCTGCACTCTGCGGTACAACTTTGGAAGATTGCCGTCATAGTCTGGCGCGTCGACATCAAACTCGCGTTCTATGGAAACCAAAACAGCCTCGACGAGTGACCGCGCATTGGTTATTGCTCCATCGAAGTCTTCTGCAGACAGCTTCGACTTACACTTGCTGATCTGTTCGCCGATAAACATGTGAGTGACCTCTGCCGGTTCTCCGTATGGCAGCTGAACGTCAATCTGATGCTCGTCCAGATTAATCACGTTCAGATTGCGCCCGACCTGTTGCACCCGGAACCCGTCGTACACAAGGAATTGGTTTAGGTGCTCGATCGCAGCTTCGCATTGATGTTCGCTGGACAGATACGGACGGGGGTCGACCGCCGAAAGTACGATTTCCTTCATGGATTCTGAATCGTTGTACTCGCGCAATTTGCACTCGGCGTAGTACCAACGTGACGGAAAACCATCGCCGTATTCGTCCTTCGAGCCGAACTGACCAAAAAAAGAAATCAGCTGCGGTCCCGACCTGTATGGCGACAGATTACCGTCGCCCGTAATGATCGAGCCAAGTGCGGAGACAGTATGTTCAGAGATCTTCAATTCCATCAATCCTACGGCCACTGACGCAGTAATGCGAAATGATGCGCGGCGGCAGGACTTGAACCTGCGACCTTCTCACCCATATCATGAGGTGCTACCCCGTCACGATATGTAGAAAGCGAGACGCTCTTTCCAACTGAGCTACACCGCGATCAATCTTCACTTTCGCCCGTACCGGGCACTACCGTGAGCTTGGGACGCCCTTTACGGCCGGCCGTTTCTCTAGCGGTCTTTTCCCGTTTCTTGCGAGCCGCAATCTTTTCCTTAGCGAACGGTTTCGCGGCCTCAATAAGTCCGTCGAAGTGGTAAAGATTCGTTCGACTGCCCTTCCCTTTTACACGACGTTCTTGGCGATGGATGAGCCCATCGCGTTCCATCTTGGCGATTCGTCGCTGAACGGTTCGCGGGTGAACACCGATAGCGTTCGCGATCGTCGTCTTTGACGGGTGCGGCTTGTTGTCCTTCGTCCACCAATAGCTCGCGAGGTGTAAGATGATGTTGACGTCGAGGGCGTCCAGGCCAATCGCCTTTTGCCGCTCGATAATCACTGAAGGGAAAGCCGTCCAACCGGCATCCATTAGCGGCTTGGACCATTTGCGTTCATTGACCCGGACTTCCTTTGTCGCGTCCGGAGTTTTTGCGACCTGTTTTGTCATGCTACTCCTGCGTGAGAGCCTCCAATCGCTGAACGGTATCCTTCGCGGGAGACGTGCGCAAAGGGCACCGGGAGGCAGCAGTGTCTCGCCCCTTATATATCCTAGGCGTTTTGGCTGCTTCGTATCCTTGCCTGGGTCTAATCACCAAATGTCTATTTCGGGAGACAGGTGAAGCCGGGGCGGCAAGTCCGTCAGGACTCCCCCGGGTGACGTTCGAGCCACCCCCGGGAGGCCTGTCTGTCTACGTTGATAGGGGCATTTTCTTGCTTTTAAAGGCGGGCATGTTTGATCTGTCGAAAAATTGTGCCGACATCGTGCCAATGCGGCAGCAAAACACACCAATTCAGACCAATTGAGGCGGGAAGTGAAATCCCTGAGGACCTTGCGATTTGTATGTCTCACAACGCCTCAACAGATTTGCAGTCTTTCTTGAACTGGCGGAGAGGGTGGGATTCGAACCCACGGTACGGAAAACCGTACACTTGATTTCGAGTCAAGCCCGTTCGACCACTCCGGCACCTCTCCGACTCTTTACCTGATTTTAGCTGGCGCTCTTCGAGCGCCCGTACACTTGATTTGACTCGAATCGCCCCTGGGCGATTCTCGGGGCTCTGCCCCGCACTCGCTTTCGCTCGTGCGTCCAAAACGCTGTCGCGTTTTGTCGAGTCAAGCCCGTTCGACCACTCCGGCACCTCTCCGACTCTTTACCCGACTTTAGCTGGCGCTCTTCGAGCGACGGGTCCGGAACCCGGCGAGCGCGGGATTCTACCCGTATCCGAGCCGGCCTGGCGAACTTTCGACAGATATTGTTAGCGCGGCTCGTTCCAGCTCGATGCGAACTCCAGTGGTGTGGCTACGGTCGTCGCGACGACCTTGTCACCCCGAACCGGATCACCACTGAGCGAGACAGGTCGCGCAATCGAGAATTTTTCCTGTACCTGGGACACCTCTATCTCGCCGAGATCTGTCATCGCGCCGCCCAGCGAAATGCCGGTATCGGGGTCGATCAGCTCCTCGCCCATGCGCATGACCCTGAGCCGGTCACCCATCGATACGACATCCTGGCCGAGGTTCAGGTAGATCTGACCCGGATCCGCCTTGACGATGGAACCCTCCGGTGGCTTGGCGCCGATTTGCTTGACCAACTCGAAGACGCCCTGGTTTATACCGGCAATGACCGCCTGCCCAATCGGCGTCTTCGAATAGCTGTTGAGAAATCCCCCGAGCGCAATGTCACTACCCCATCCGACGCCGCCGAATCCCAGGTTGGTCTCGTTGATGATCGCCTCGATTTGTTTCGTAAACGTAATTTCGCTGGTCTCGGCATCGATGAGCCGAATATTCAAGCCGACCCGCCCGGTGCTCTTGCCGGCCTTGATGCCTCCGAGCAAAGGCACCTTGTTGCGTAAAAGGCCGCCGACAGCGCCGTCGGTTCCCGATGTATTCGACTCGTAATCCGTGACCACGACCTGCACCAGATACTGCGCGCCAAGCACATTTCCGGTCGCCGCGCCTGACGGTGTCGCGACCCGCCCGGACGCCGCGAGGTCCTGCTCGCCGAGCACGCTGTCGAGTTCTGTGCGTTCGACCAGGCGAAAACGGTTCGTCCGCGCCAGCGCGTCGATGACGATCGACTCGATACCATTGACCGGTACACCGGTCGACGCGGCAGAATAATCGACGTTGCCCATCGAACTCGAAATCGTGAACGAATTCGTGGCGCTGTTGTTGTCGACTTTTAGCACGCCGAGGCGTGCCCTGGGTCCGTTGTAGTCTCCCCAGTCGATATTGAGCAGGTATTTCGTTTCGATGCTGTCGACGGTTTCGGGGAGCGGTGAGCGCTCCTTCTTGCCGACCGAATAGGCGACGTAATCCGCAGCCGCGAACTGCGTCGCAAACAGGAACGTGACCGCTGCGATGGTGATACTGCGAAGCCTGTGTTTCATTGTTGTTGTCCCCCGGCTCAGCGATGCGGGATATGCCGTACCGTTGCGCGGTACAGCCGTGAAACCGACGCTGCTTCGGTTTCGCGGACGATGGTACAGGACAGCCCAAATTCCGTGCAAAACAGGAGCGTGGACAAAGCATTTAATGTGACACCAGACGCCACGTTGCGACTGCGCCTGACGCCGCAGAAAATATCGGTTAGCCTCGCCGCCAATTCGCGGTGCGGGACCGCTTTAAAACTGACCAACTGCACATAATTCCGGCCATTCGATTGCATACCCGGACCCGAAAACAGGTCAAAATGAGGCACAGGCAGGACTAACGGCGTCACCGGCGCCGCACGGTCAACGGAGCTAAGGACTTGCGAGTATTGCTTATTACAGCCATCGCGGCGCTGATCGGCACCTGCTCGTCGCCGCCGCCGATGCTCGACCAGGTTCGTGAACTGGGCGAGTTGCGCGTCGTCACGCGCGATTCGCCGACGGCGTACTTCGTCGGCCCGGACGGCCCTGCCGGTCCGGAATTCGATCTCGTCCGCGACTTCGCCGAGGAACTCGGCGTCACGCTCGTCATCGAGACCGTCGACAATGTCTCCGAAATCCTGCCACATCTCGCGTCGGGCAAGGCGCACATGGCCGCCGCGGGCCTGTCTATCACCGAGTCCCGCCTCGAGTACCTGAATTTCGGCCACCCCTACAATGCCGTCGACATGCACCTGATCTATCGGCTCGGCACCGGCAAGCCGCAGTCGATCGAAGACATCATCGGCGCGCGCATCGAAGTAGTCGCTGCCAGCAGTCACTCCGACATGATGGCGTCGCTGAAAGAGGTGTATCCGCAGCTCGACTGGACCGAGAACGCGGACCAGGAAGTCGCCGAACTGCTGACCAAGGTGGCGATGGGCGAGATCGACTACACGATTGCCGACAGCACCGAGTTCAATATCCAGCGGCACTTCTACCCCGACCTGCGCGTGGCGCTCGATCTCAAGATCGAAGGCCCGATTGCCTGGGCATTCCGCAAGGACGACGACGACAGCCTGCTCGCTCGCGCCGACGAGTACCTGATCCAGAGCGGCCGCACGGGGTTTCTCGCGCAGGTCAAGGACCGTTACTTCGGCCACACCGAGAAGTTCGACTACGTCGGCACCCGCGCCTTCATTCGCCATTTCGAGTCACGGCTGCCACGCTACCGCGACCTGTTCGAGGAGGCAGGCGCCGCGTTCGGCATCGACTGGCGCCTGCTTGCAGCGCAGGGCTACCAGGAGTCGCACTGGCGCAAGAACGCCGTCTCACCGACCGGCGTGCGCGGCATAATGATGCTGACCCAGGCGACGGCGGAGTATCTCGACATCGAGGACCGCATGGATCCGGCCAGCAGCATTTTCGGCGGCGCGGAGTTCCTCGCGCAGATGATGGAGCGCATTCCGGACAGCGTCGACGAACCCGATCGCACCTGGATGGCGCTGGCCGCGTACAACGTCGGCTTCAACCACGTGAAGGACGCGCGGCAGATCGTCGAGTGGCAGGGGGGCGACCCGGACAAGTGGCTGGACCTGTCGAAGGCGCTGCCGCTGCTTGCGAAGTCGAAATGGTACTCGCGCGTGCCCTACGGCTACGCGCGCGGCTGGGAGCCGGTCCTGTACGTCAACAACATCCGCAGCTACTACAACATCATCCGCTGGCTGACCGGCAACGAGGACATACCCGAGGAAGTGCCGGAAGACGAAGAAGAGGTCGTCGCCACGGCCGACGCCGAAACCGACATCGCCTGAGCGGGTCCCGGAAAAGCCAGAGAATTCCGTCGCCCGCCAGGGCGAGCACCTAGGATTGTCCGCGTCGCAGCTTGAAGAATCGCTGCAGCAGTTCCGCGGCGTTGTCGGCGAGGACGCCGCCCTGCACTTCCAAGGTGTGGTTCAGTCCGCGCTGGTTCGACAGGTCGAGCACGCTGCCGGCGGCGCCGGCTTTGTCGTCGTAGGCACCGAAGACCACACGAGTGATACGCGCATTCAGCATCGCGCCCATGCACATCGCACAGGGCTCGAGCGTCACGTAAACGGTTGCGCCGGGCAGACGGTAGTTCCCTTCCGTCTGCGCCGCATCGCGCAGGGCAACGATCTCCGCGTGTGCGGTCGGGTCATTGTCCTGGATCGGCCGGTTGAGGCCGCGGCCGATGATCTCGTGATTGCGAACGACGACCGCGCCGACCGGCACCTCGTCGGACTTCGCCGCAACCTGCGCCTCCTTCAGCGCGGCGCGCATGAACTGCTCGTCCGCGTCGGTGCTGCTCATTCCCACTCGATCGTGGCGGGCGGCTTCCCGGAAATGTCGTAGGTCACGCGCGAGATGCCGTCGACCTCGTTGATGATGCGCAGCGACACGCGTTCCAGGAATTCGTACGGGAGGCGGGCCCAGCGCGCGGTCATGAAGTCGATCGTTTCGACGGCGCGCAGCGCGATGACGTACTCGTAGCGGCGGCCGTCGCCCATGACGCCGACCGAGCGCACCGGCAGGAACACGGCGAAAGCCTGGCTGGTCTTGTCATAAAGACCCTGCGCCCTGAGCTCTTCGATGAAAATGTGATCGGCAAGCTGCAGCAGTTCGACGTATTCACGCCGGACTTCGCCCAGTACGCGCACGCCGAGACCCGGCCCCGGGAACGGGTGCCGGTAGACCATCTCGCGGGGCAGTCCCAGCGTTACGCCGATCTCGCGCACCTCGTCCTTGAACAGCTCGCGCAGCGGTTCCACGAGCTTCATGCGCATCGTCTCGGGCAAACCGCCGACGTTGTGGTGCGACTTGATCAGGTGCGCCTTGCCGGTTGCGGCACCGGCCGACTCGATGACGTCGGGATAGATCGTGCCCTGCGCAAGCCACTCGATGCCTTCGAGTTTCTGCGCTTCCTCGTCGAACACCTCGATGAACAGGCCGCCGATGATGCGCCGTTTCTGCTCCGGGTCATCGACGCCTTCGAGCGCGGCGAAGAATCTATCGGCCGCGTCGACGCGAATCACGTTGATGTGCAGATGCTCGGCGAACGTCGCCATCACCTGGTCCCCCTCGTGATAGCGGAGCAGTCCGTGGTCGACGAACACACACTGGAGCTGGTCGCCGATCGCCTCGTGCAGCAGTGCAGCGACGACCGAGGAATCCACGCCGCCGGACAGGCCCAGCAGCACCTTGCCGTCGCCGACCGTAGCGCGCACGTTGGCAATGGCGTCGGCGACAATGTTGCCCGGCGTCCAGTCGCCGGGGCAGCCGCAGATGTCGCGCACGAAGCGGCGGATGATCGTCGTGCCCTGCGGCGTATGCGTGACTTCCGGGTGAAACTGGACGCCGTAGTAGTGACGGTCTGGGTCTTCCATCGCCGCGAGCGGGGAGTTGGCGCTCGTTCCCGCGACGACAAATCCGTCGGGCAAGGATTCGACCCGGTCGCCGTGGCTCATCCACACTTTCAGGTGCGGTGCGCCGTCGTCCGCGTCGTTGAGCCCTTCGAGCAGCGCCGAATCGCGCGGTTCCACCTCCGCGTATCCGAACTCTCGTTGCGCCGACGCCTCCACACGGCCGCCTAGCTGCGCCGCCATCGCCTGCATGCCGTAGCAGATGCCGAGCACCGGCACGCCGAGTTCGAATACCGCCTGGGACACGCGCGGCGGATCGTCGAGGTTCACGGATTCCGGCCCTCCCGAGAGCACGATCCCGGCCGGTGCGAAACGCCGCAGCGCCTCCTCGGCCATGTCCCAGGGGTGAATCTCGGAGTACACACCGCACTCGCGCACGCGCCGTGCGATCAGCTGCGTGTACTGCCCGCCGAAATCGAGAATCAGTACGCGATGCGCGTGTATGTCGGCAGCAGGCGCGGACGACAGATCGAGAGCCTGGCCCATCGGATCAGTTACTGCTGCTGTAGTTCGGTGCTTCTTTCGTTATCGTCACGTCGTGCACGTGGCTCTCCCTCATGCCGGCGGCGGTGATCTTGACGAACTTCGGTCGTGTGCGCATTTCTTCGATGTTGTGGCTGCCGGTATAGCCCATGGCCGCACGCACGCCGCCGATCAGCTGATGCACGATGGCGACCAGGCTGCCTTTGTAGGCGACGCGACCCTCGATGCCTTCCGGAACCAGCTTCTCGAGTTCCTCGGTCGCGTCCTGGAAATAGCGGTCCGACGAGCCGTGGGCCTGGCCCATCGCGCCTACAGAACCCATGCCGCGATAGGACTTGTACGAGCGTCCCTGGTACAGCTCGACTTCGCCCGGCGATTCCTCGGTACCGGCAAACAGGCCGCCGATCATGACCGAGTACGCGCCGGCCACGAGCGCCTTCGCGATGTCGCCGGAATAGCGTATGCCGCCATCCGCAATCAGCGGAATGTCCTTCTTTCGCATGGCCTCGGCGACCTCTGCTACCGCCGAAATCTGCGGCACGCCGACGCCGGCGACGACACGCGTCGTGCAGATGGAGCCGGGGCCGATACCGACCTTGACCGCGTCCGCGCCTGCCGCCACGAGCGCCTCCGCCGCCTCGGCGGTAACGATGTTGCCGGCGATCACCTGCAGGTCCGGATACGTTTTCTTCACGCGCTTCACGCGCTCGACGACGCCCTTGGAGAATCCGTGCGAGGTGTCGACCACGACGACGTCGACGCCCGCCTCCACCAGCGCCGCGATGCGCTCGTCGGTGTCGTAGCCGGTGCCGACCGCTGCACCGACGCGCAGGGCGCCGCGATCGTCCTTGCAGGCGCGCGGGTAGTCGCTGGCCTTCTGGAAGTCCTTGGCCGTAATCATGCCCTTCAGTTCGAAGTTGTCGTCGACGACCAGCACCTTCTCGATGCGATGCTTGTGCAGCAAGGACAGCACCTCGTCGTCGTCCGCGCCTTCGCGGACCGTCACCAGCCGGTCCTGCGGCGTCATCACGGTCGAGACCGGCGCATCGAGCTGCGTTTCGAAGCGCAGGTCGCGGTGGGTCACGATGCCGATTGTCGCCTTGCCTTCGACGACCGGCACGCCGGAGATGCCCATCGCACGGGTCAGGTCGATGACTTCGCGAATCGTCATGTCGGGGGACACCGTGATCGGGTCGCGGACGATGCCGCTCTCGAATTTCTTGACCCGCAGCACCTCCCGCGCCTGGTCCTCGGCGGTCATGTTCTTGTGAATGACGCCAATACCGCCTTCCTGGGCGAGCGTGATCGCGAGCCGCGCCTCGGTCACCGTATCCATCGCGGCGGATACGATCGGGATGTTGAGATTGATGCCGACGGTCAGCCGGGTCGTCAGGTCCACCTCGCGCGGCAGCACGTCCGAGTAGTCGGGCTGCAGCAATACGTCGTCGAAAGTGAGGGCTTCCCTGGCAATGCGCATATGGCGAGTCCGCCTGTCGGCTGGGCTTGAGGCTACGGGCCGTAAATAAACTGGCGATTGTACGCATAGCCCATTTGCGGGTAAACGGCGACCGGTGCCGGGGACCGCGCGCGGCGGCCATGCGCGTATACTGCCGGCCGTGAACGATCTTCTTTCGCAATCGCCCGCGGCGCGCGCGCTGTCGGTTTCCGAGCTGAATCGCCGCGCGCGGCAGCTGCTCGAGGAGGGGATCGCCCGGGTCTGGGTGGAAGGCGAGGTTTCGAACCTGGCGCGGCCGGCGTCGGGTCACGTCTATTTCAGCCTGAAGGACGAGACCGCACAGATCCGCTGCGCCTGGTTTCGCCAGCGGCAGCGTGGGCCCAGCATCGGCCTCAAGAACGGCGACCAGCTGCTCGCGTTCGGCAAAGTGAGCCTGTTCGAGGCGCGCGGCGACTATCAGCTCATCGTCGAGCAGCTCGAGGCCGCCGGCGAAGGTGAGCTGCGACGGCGTTTCGAGGCGCTGAAGAAAAAACTCGCGGCCGAGGGCCTGTTCGACGAAGACGCGAAATCGCCGCTGCCTTCGCTGCCCGAACGCATCGGCATCGTCACCTCGCCGAGCGGCGCCGCGCTGCGCGATATCCTGTCGGTGCTGCGACGACGCTTCCCGTCGATCCCGGTCGTGATCTACCCGACTGCCGTGCAGGGCGAGCTCGCGGCACAACAGATCGTCGCCGCGCTCGAACGCGCCGCGAGCCGCAATGAATGCGACGTGCTGATTCTCGCTCGCGGCGGCGGTTCACTCGAGGACCTGTGGCCGTTCAACGAGGAAGTCGTCGCCCGCGCCATATTCGACTGTCCGCTGCCCATCGTTTCCGTCGTCGGTCACGAGGTCGATTTCACGATCGCCGATTGCGTCGCCGACGTCAGGGCGCCGACACCGTCCGGCGCTGCCGAACTGGTGGTGCCGGACCAGGCCGACTGGCTGCGGCGCTTCGATGCGCTGGGGGCGCGCATTGCGGCGCTCGCCCGCCGCTATCTCGAAGACCGGAACCAGTCCGTCGACTGGCTGGGGCGGCGACTGCTGCAGTCCAGCCCGCAGGCAACGGTGGCGCGCCAGCGGGACTGGCTCGGCAACCTCCGGCGGGTCGCCATCCGCCCGACCCGGCCCCCACTCCGCAGTCGCGCCAACACGGCC
>CALKYK010000558.1 GCA_938003715.1 uncultured Gammaproteobacteria bacterium | reverse complement strand
CACGCGCCGCGGCGAGCGGGTAGACCATCTCGCCGCCGATGATCTCGCGCTGCATCGGGTGCAGCTGGAATTCGAACGAGGTGACGACGCCGAAGTTGCCGCCGCCGCCGCGAACGGCCCAGTGCAGGTCGGGATTCTGCTCGGCGCTCGCATGCCGTAGCGAGCCGTCCGCGGTGACGATGTCGACCGCCTTGACGTTATCGAGCGCAAGGCCGAAGCGCCGCGCCACGCGGCCGAAACCGCCGCCCAGGGTCAGACCACCGACGCCGGTGTGCGACACGGTGCCGGCCGTGGTTACCAGGCCATGCGCCATCGTCTCGTGATCCATGTCGCCCAGATGGCTGCCGCCGGCAACGTAGGCGGTGCGTGTTGCGGGATTGACGCGGACGTGGCGAAGCCGGGACAGGTCGATCTGCATGCCACCGTCGCAGGTGGACTTGCCGGAAAAGCTGTGCCCACCGCATTTGACGGCGACCAGCAGGTTGCGTTCGCGTGCAAAGGTTACTGCGTTCTGCACGTCCGCGACGCCGGTGGGCTGCACGATCAGCGCCGGATACTTGTCGATCGACTTGTTCAGCACCCGGCGTGCGACGTCGTACCCCTCGCTGCCGGTCAAAAGCAGGTCGCCACGCAGGCTGTCCGCGAGTTCCTGCACGGCTGCTTTTTCCAGCGTGACGTTGCCGCCGTCTCCGGTGACCGCGTCGATATCGGACGTGACGGTGAGCAGGGCATTCAACACGCCGGCCCATGACTGGCCGGCGGCAAGTGACGACGCAACCGCCGAAGCGACTGCACCGCGTACGAAATGACGTCGATTCATTTGCGCATCCCCCGTCTTGCGCGAGCGGTATGCGCATTACTGTAGTGCACTACGGACCGCGCGGCCAGTTCCGGCGCTAGCCGCCGTCCTGTTGACGCGCTGCAAAACGCGCGCGACGCTGCGCGGCGAACGCGTAGAACACCAGGCCGAGCGCCAGCAATCCGCCGGTCACAAGCCAGGAGCGGAGATCGGCCTGGGCGCCGATCCAGAGGCACAGCAAGAGGGCCAGCGCGGGAATCGTGTAGCCGCCCTTCAGCCGGTAGGCACCGGCAAGTTCCTCCGCGGACGCCTTGCGCCGGATGACGGGCAGTGCGCCGATGCAGAGCACGTACGAGATCAGCCGCGTCAGCGAACTGGCGGCCGCCAGCCAGGTGAACGAGCCGGAAAGCGCAAAGACGAGTCCGAGCCCGCCCAGCAGCAGGATCGAGTTGCTCGGCGTCGCGTACTGTTCGTGCACGTGACCGAACCAGCGCGGCAATAGCCGCTCTTCGGCCATGGCGAAGGGCAGCCGCGGCACCGCGAGCATGATGCTCGACAGGTTGCCGCCGATCGAGAAAAACGCCCCCAGCGTCAGCAGCACGAAGCCGAAGTCGCCCATCAGCCTCTGGCCGACGTCGATCAACGTCGCGCTGCCGTCGGTCGCCTCGGGATATACCGAGATGTAGACCAGCACGATCAGGAAGTACAGCACGCCGATCATGATCGTTGTGCTGACGAGCGCGCGTGGCAGCGTCGACGTCGGGTTCTTCGTTTCGCCGGAGATGATCGTCGCGCCCTCGAAGCCGACGAACGCGTAGATCAGGAGCAGCGTGGTCCCGCCGAAGTCGTCGAACGTCGGCGCCGCGGCGGGCAGCAGCGTGTCGCCGCTGACATGCTGCAGACCCAGCAGAATCAGGAGCGCCATGGGCACCAGCTTGAAAAATGTAATGACGGCCATCGTGCGCACGCCGGCGCGCACGCCGATGTAGTTTGCGTAGGTGAGGGCACCGCAGACGACGACGATCAGCACCGAGCGTCCGATACCTTCCGCGAACCACGGTACGACCGCGCCGAGATAGATCGCCATCACGGTCGTGTTTGCGGCGAATGCGGTCATGCGGGAAATGAACAGGATCCAGCCCGTGGAAAAACCGACCAGCGGGCCGAACGCCGTCGATGTGTACAGCACCGGCCCGCCCGAATCGGTGAAGTAGCTTGCCAGCTCCGCAAACGTCAGCACGATCGTGATGACGAGTATGCCGATCAGCAGGAAAAGCCAGGGGCTCCAGACGCCCGCTTCCGGATAAACCGCGGCGGGCAGCTGGAAGATGCCGGCACCGATGATCGAGTTCAGCACCAGCACCATGGCGCCGATGATGCTGATACCGCGCAGCAGCTCGCGGCTGTGCTTCATTTGCACTTCATGTAACGGCACGAAATTCCCCCGCTGGTCTCGCTTGTTACCGCACTATAGCGGCAGGCGTCAGTGCAGCAAAACGCGGCTCAGTGTCCGGCACGTCGTGACAGGCCGAGGTAGGCACGATCGATCAGCCGTGCGGGGTCGCCATAACGTTCGTCGAATTCGGCCGTCGGCCTGGCCGCGATGACCTCGTCGAGCGTGTAACCGGAGTCGATCATCGCGTTGACGCGGTCGCGAACCGTCTCGAGCATTATCACGAAGGTTTCGAGGTCGTCGTAGCCTGAAACCGGGCCATGCCCGGGTACGACGACGCTGTCGCTGTCGAGACGTGCAAGAACCTCGCGGCAGGCACGAATCATGCCGTCGATATGGCCGCCGTTGCCTGCGTCGACGAACGGGTAGCGGGCATTGAAAACGTCACCCATGTGAACAACGTTAGCGTTCCGGAAATGGATGATCGTGTCGCCGGTGGTGTGTGCCGGTCCGAAGTGCAGGAGGTCGATCGTGTCGCCGTTCAGGTGCATCTGCATCGCGTCGTCGAACGTGACGACCGGCAAGGCCTCGTCCGCGCTACGCGGCTGCATGTAGTGAAGGTTGACCAGGTCGATCGCGTGGTCGTTCATCATCATGCGGCGCGAATTTCTCTGCGCGACAAACCAGGAACCATCGCGGCCAAGCAGCGCATTGCCGCCGTTGTGGTCGAAGTGCCAGTGCGTGTTGATCGTGAAGTCGATGCCGTCGCCACCGAGGTTTTCGATGGCGCGGGTAAGTTTCGGCACCATCTCGGCATACTGGCTGTCGACCATCAGTACACCCTGTTCGCCGATGGAAACGACGACGTTTCCGCCGGCGCCGAGCAGCACATGCAGGCCCGGTGCGACAGTCTGCACGCGCACCTCCGTGGCATCGAGATCGGTATTGAAGGCGCGCATCAGCTCTTCGAAGGTGTTGTACTCGTGTGCCCGTCCGCCGGTGGCAACGGCAAGCAGCAGCAGGCCGATGGCGAGTGCGCAGGCGGAACGGATTCGGAATACAGGTTGAGTCGCATTCATGGTGCGGCCTCCCGGGCAATGGCTTGAAAGTGACCGGTACGGCGTGCAGCATGCTCCGGATCCCGAACCAACCACGCGACTCGCGGTCCCATCAGGCATCCATCCGGCCGAACCAGGAGGCATCATGTCAAGAAATCGCCGTCATTTCAGCGCCGTCGTCGCGCTGGTCGCCGGGTGCAGCGGCGCCGCGTCGGCCGCCGACCTGTCCGGG
>CALKYK010000557.1 GCA_938003715.1 uncultured Gammaproteobacteria bacterium | reverse complement strand
GCTGGGGCGGGGTCGTCTGGAAGACGCTGGGCGTCGTCGGTGCCGGCGTCATCGGCCTCGAACTCGGCAGCGTCTGGAACCGGCTCGGTGCCGAGGTCGTGGTGCTCGAGGCAATGGACGATTTCCTGTTCATGGCCGACCGGCAGCTCGCCAGGGACGCGGAAAAGGCGTTCCGCTAGCAGGGTCTCCACACCCGCCTCGGTCCGACAGTGACGTCCGCGACGGTCAAGGGCAAAAAAGTCACGGTCGACTACGACGACCGGGACGGCAGCCAGCAGCTCGAGGTCGAGCGACTGGTCGTGGCGGTCGGGCGGCGCCCGTTCACCGACGGGCTGTTGGCCGACGACAGCGGCGTCAACCTGGACGACCGCGGCTTCATCGTCGTCGACGATGAGTGCCGGACGCGTGCCAAGAACGTGTACGCCATCGGCGACTGCGTGCGCGGGCCGATGCTCGCGCACAAGGGTTCCGAGGAGGGTGTGATGGTCGCCGACCTGATCGCCGGCGAAATCGCGGAGCTCAACTACGCCGTCATCCCGTCCGTCATTTACACCGCGCCCGAGATCGCCTGGGTCGGCAAGACCGAGGAAGAAGTCAGGGACAGCGGGCGCGCCTACAAAACCGGCTCCTTCCCCTTCGCTGCGAGCGGCCGCGCCAAAGCCATGGAGCAGACCGAGGGCCTGGTCAAGATCATCTCTGCGCAGGACGACGACGAGGTGCTCGGCGTGCACATCATGGGACCGATGGCCGGCGAGCTGATTTCGGAGGCGGTCCTGGCCATGGAATTCCAGGCCAGCACCGAGGACATCCAGCGCACGATCCACGCGCACCCGAGCCTGGCCGAAGCGGTGCACGAAGCGTCGCTTGCGGTCGACAGGCGAGCGTTGAACTACCCGAACCGTTGAGCGACGTCAGGCGTGCCGCCGTACGGCGGTCACGTTCGGCAGCTGCTCGATCCTGCCCATCACGCGACTCAGCGTCGGCAGACCCGGCACCGTGATGGCAATGCGCATGTCGACCTGCATCGAGCGCTTGTCGGTATTCGTCTGCACGTTCGTCACACTCACTTTCTCGTCCGCAAGTACCGTGCTGATGTCGCGCAGCAACCCCTGCCGATCGAACGCCGTCACGCGCAGCTCGGCCGGGTAGATCGCGTCCGGGGAATCGCCCCAGTCGACGTCGATCACCCGCTCCGGATGACGACTCTGCAGGTTTTCGAAGTTTCCGCAGTCCTGCCGGTGCACGGTGACGCCGCGTCCGAGCGTGATGTAGCCGGCGATGTCTTCCGGCGGCACCGGCCGGCAGCAGCGAGCGAAGTTGTAGAGCAGGTCGCCGATGCCGCTGACCGCGACGTCTCCCGAGTCACCGCGGCGTCGGCGTCGCCGTGGCCGCGTGCGTATCACGTCGGCGCCGTCATCCTGTTTCAGTCGCTGCAGCGCGGTGGCGACGGCGGAGGGCGTGATGTCGCCGACACCGAGCGCTACGTAAAGCGAGTCGGCGTCGGCGAGTTTCAGCTGGCGGGCAATGCGGTCGGCCGCAACGTCGTGCACGTTCAGTCGCGACAGCTCGCGGTCCAGCAATTCCCGTCCCTGGCGCCGGTTCTGTTCGCGGTCGCGCTGGCGAAACCAGGCCCGCACCTTGGCCCGGCTGCGGGTCGATGCGAGGTAGCCGAGCTGCGGGCTGAGCCAGTCGCGGCTCGGCTGTTCCTGTTTGCCGGTGATGATCTCGACCTTGTCGCCGTTCTGCACCTTGTAAGTCAGCGGCACGATGCGCCCGTTCACCTTGGCCCCGCGGCAGCGGTGGCCGACCTGCGTGTGCACGTGATAGGCGAAATCCAGCGGCGTAGCGTTCGCCGGCAATTCGACCACGTCGCCTTTCGGGCTTACCGCGTAAACACGATCCTCGAAGACGTCGCCGCGAATGTTGTCGAGCAGGTCGCTGTCCGCGTCGGTCGGCTCGAGGAGCTGCCGCAGGAGCCGGATCTTGCCTTCGAACCCCGCCTTCGACGTGCCGCCTTCCTTGTAACGCCAGTGCGCCGCGACGCCGAGTTCGGCATGCCGGTGCATGTCGTGGGTGCGAATCTGCACCTCGAGCGTCTTGCCTTCCGGCCCGACGACCGCCGTGTGCAGGGACTGGTAGTTGTTGTCCTTCGGGTTCGCGATGTAGTCGTCGAACTCGCCCGGCAGATAGGACCAGATGTTGTGCACGACGCCGAGCGCGGCGTAGCACTCGGCGACGTCGTCGACGAGCACGCGAACCGCGCGAACGTCGAATATCTGCTCCAGCGGCCGGTTCTTGCGCCGCATCTTGCGCCAGATGCTGTAGATGTGTTTCGGCCGGCCGCTGATGTCCGCGTTGATGCCCTCGTTCCACAGCGCCTCACGCAGCGTCGCCGTGATTTCCGAGATGAACGTTTCGCGTTCGGCGCGCTTTTCCTTCAGCGCAGCGGCGATCTGCCGGTAGGTATCGGGATCCTGGTAGCGGAACGACAGGTCCTCCAGCTCCCACTTGAGCTGCCAGATGCCCAGCCGGTTCGCGAGCGGCGCATAGATCTCCTGTGTTTCGAGGGCGAGGGCACGTTTGGCGGATGCACTCCCGCTCTTTATTTGCCTGAGCTTGTGCACCTGTTCGCCGATGCGCACCACGACGAGGCGCGCATCCGCGACGACCGCCAGCAGCATCTTGCGCAGCGCCTCCGACTGCTGCACCGCCAGCGCCTCGCCGGGCTGCCAGTCGGCCGGCAGCGAAAAGCGGCCGAGCTGCACGAGCCCGTCCACGAGTGCAGCAATCTCCTCGTCGCCGATCCCGGCAATCGACTCCGCCGTCAGCAGGCCGTCGCGGCGGGCCGGGTACAGGCGCACGGCTGCCGACAACGCCGGCGGCAGGCCGAGCGGCGACAGGATCGTCGCGATGGACCGGCCCTCGTCGCGGGCGTCGCCGTCCGGCAGCGCCGCAAAAAGCCGTTCGGCAGCCGTCTCCGGTGCGACGGTGGACGAAGATTCGTCTTCGGATACAGGCATTTGCGGGAATTTCGGCAGGTGTGAATCGAATCCGTAACCGTTATCATACGCGCTGGTTTTGGGCAGCACATGATTCCGGGATCGCGCGACCGCGACGCGCAGGCGCCTTCGTGTTCGCGTTTGCCGGTCGCGCTCTGACGGAGCAGCACGGGTTCTAGCATGGCAGGGCACAGCAAGTGGGCCAACATCCAGCACCGCAAGGGGGCACAGGACAAGAAGCGCGGCAAGCTCTTCACCAAGCTGATCCGCGAAATCACGATTGCGGCACGCATTGGCGGCGGCGATCTCGCGGCGAATCCGCGGCTGCGGCTGGCCGTCGACAAGGCCAAGGCGCAGAGCATGCCGAAGGACAACATCGAGCGCGCGATCAAGCGCGGCTCGGGTGAACTCGAGGGCAGCGACTACCAGGAAATCCGTTACGAGGGCTATGGGCCGGGCGGTACCGCGGTGATGGTCGACTGCATGACGGACAATCGCAACCGCACGGTCGCCGAAGTGCGGCACGCGTTCTCGAAATTCGGCGGCAACCTGGGTGCCGACGGCTCCGTCGCCTACCTGTTCGATCACGTCGGGCTCCTGTCCTATCCGGCGGGAAGCGACGAGGACGCGATCATGGCGGCAGCGATCGAAGCCGGTGCCGAGGACGTCGTCGTCGATACGGACCGTTCCGTCGAAGTGATTACCGACCCGGAGGAATTCGAAAAAGTGCGCGACGCGATGACGGCTGCCGGTTTCCAGCCGGAGGAGGCGGAGCTCACGATGCGTGCGCAGACTTCGACGTCCCTCGAGTTGCAGACGGCAGAATCGATGATCAAAATGCTCGAAATGCTGGAGGACCTGGACGATGTCCAGAACGTCTACAGTAACGCCGACATTGCCGATGACGTGCTTGCGGCGCTTTGAGGTGAGGCTTGGATAAGCGCCAGCGAATCCTCGGCATCGACCCGGGTTCCCGCCTGACCGGTTTCGGCGTCGTAGACTGCGTCGGCGACCGCAGCCGCTACGTTGCCAGCGGCGCGGTGAAGTCCGTGGACGGCGATTTCCCCGCGCGCCTGCGCCTGATCTTCGAAGCCGTCGCGTCGCTCGTCGGCGAATACCGCCCGGACGTCGTGGTCGTCGAAAGCGTGTTCATGGCGCGCAACGCCTCGAGCGCGCTGAAACTCGGCCACGCGCGCTCCGCCGCCATCTGCGCGACGTTCACGCGCGACGTCGAGGTCTTCGAGTACGCGCCACGGGAAATCAAGCAGGCGATCGTCGGCACCGGCGCAGCCAGCAAGGCGCAGGTGCAGCACATAATACGGACGCTGCTCGAGCTCGACGGCGAGCCGTCACCGGACGCCGCCGACGCCCTGGCCGCGGCCCTGTGTCACGCGCACCAGCGGCAGATTCGGGCGACGCTCGGCGCGGCAGTCGTGGCGGGCGCCGGATGATCGGTACGCTCAGCGGCAGGCTGACGCGCAAGAAGGCGCCGCACGTCATCGTCGAGTGCAACGGCGTCGGCTACGAAGTCGAAACGCCGATGCCGACGTTTTTCGAGCTGCCGAAAACCGGCAACGCCGTGTTCCTGCACACGCACCTGTACGTGCGCGAGGACATACAGACGCTGTACGGCTTCGCGAGCGAGGAAGAAAAGCACCTGTTCCGGCTGCTGCTCAGGGTCAGCGGCGTCGGAGCGCGCATGGCGCTCGCCATCCTTTCCGGCATGACCGTCGCGGATTTCGAACGCTGCGTGCAGCACGAGGACAGCGCGATGCTGGTGAAGATCCCCGGTATCGGCAAGAAGACCGCCGAGCGGCTGATCATCGAGATGCGCGATCGCATCGACAAGGCGCCGCTCGAAGTCGTCAGTTCGACGCGGGTGCAGCCCGACGCGCGCAGCGAGGCGGTCGACGCGCTGGTTTCTTTGGGCTACAAGCCGGCCGAGGTGCGCAAGCTGCTCGGTGAACTCGACGTCGGCGACAAGTCGGCGGAAGACCTCATCCGGCTCGCGCTGCGGCAGGCGGTGCGCTAGGTGGCGAGCATCGAGCACGACCGTATCACCAGCGCCACATCGCGCGCCGACGACCGGGCGTTCGACCGCGCCATCCGGCCAAAGCGCCTCGACGAGTACGTCGGCCAGCCGAGCGTCAAGGCGCAGATGCACATCTTCATCACTGCCGCGCGCAACCGGTCCGAGGCGCTGGACCACGTCCTGATCTTCGGCCCGCCGGGCCTTGGCAAGACGACGCTCGCGCACATCGTTGCCAACGAAATGAACGTCAATTTGCGGCAGACGTCCGGACCGGTGCTGGAACGGCCCGGCGATCTCGCCGCCATCCTGACCAACCTGGAGCCGAACGACGTCCTGTTCGTCGACGAGATCCATCGCCTGAGCCCGGTCGTCGAGGAAGTGCTGTATCCGGCAATGGAGGACTTTCAGCTCGACATCATGATCGGCGAGGGACCGGCAGCGCGCTCGATCAAGCTCGACCTGCCGCCGTTCACGCTCGTCGGGGCGACGACTCGCGCCGGCCTGCTGACCTCGCCGCTGCGCGACCGTTTCGGCATCGTGCAGCGGCTGGAGTTTTATTCGGCGCCCGAACTTGAAGCGATCGCGCACCGTTCGGCCGACATTCTCGACCTGCCGCTCGATGCCGCGGGCGCAGCACAGATCGCACGGCGCGCACGTGGCACGCCGCGCATCGTGAATCGATTGTTGCGCCGGGTGCGGGACTACGCGGAGGTCGAAGGCGACGGCAAGGTCACCGAAGCGGTGGCGGTCAGCGCCATGGACATGCTCGAGGTCGACCCGAACGGCTTCGACGCGATGGACCGCCGACTGCTGCACACGATCATCGACA
>CALKYK010000556.1 GCA_938003715.1 uncultured Gammaproteobacteria bacterium | reverse complement strand
GTGAGCCGCATGCAAGAGAGGGGCGGCCCGCCACGACGGGAAACCAGGAACCGCAGGAGAATATTATGCAACTAGATATCACCGGACATCATGTCGAAGTCACCCCGGCGATGAGGGAATACGTCATCACTAAGCTCGACAAGATCGAGCGACACTTCGACCTGGTGACGGATGTGCATTGTATTTTGACAGTGGAAAAACTCAGGCATAAAGCGGAAGCAACAGTAATGGTAAACGGTGCGCGGCTGTACGCAGATGCGACGGAAGAAGACATGTACGCCGCCATCGACGGACTGGCCGACAAGCTCGACAGACGAGTGCGAAAGCACAAGGAAAAACTCGTCGATCACCACGCCCGGGACTCGGTCAAGCGACGAATCAGCTGACAATAAATACAATAGCGGCGCCGGCTGTCCGGCCGGCGCCGCCGATTCCGCCCGCGCCGTTCGCGACGGACTTCCCAACGCAATGAACCTAGACGACCTCATCAAACCCGACAACGTGCTCTGTAACGTCAGTGCACGCAGCAAGAAGCATTGCCTGGAAATCCTGAGTGAACTCCTGACGCGCACCAACCCGGACATTGCGAACGAGGAGGTTTTCGCCAGGCTGATCGAGCGCGAACGCCTCGGTTGCACCTGCCTGGATCGCGGCGTTGCGTTCCCCCGCTGCCGCGTGTCGGGCCTGAAGGAGAGCTGCGGCGCGCTGATGAGACTGGCCGAGCCGGTCGACTTCGACTCCCCGGACGGCCAGTCGGTCGAACTCGTTTTCGGCCTGATCGTGCCGGAAGATCTCGACGAGGATGACTACGCCGATATCGAGGTGATCACGACCCTCCTTCGCAACCAGGAACTCACCACGAAACTGCGTGCCGCGGCGAAAAGCAGCGAGCTCTACGAGGCGCTGCTCAATGGCCACGTCGCGGCCGCGCCGGAAGTCGCCCGCGAGGCCTGAGCGACTCGGGAGACCGCCGTGTCCGATGACAAGCGACTGATCGTCGTCAGCGGCCTTTCCGGCAGCGGCAAGAGTGTTGCCCTGCATGCGCTCGAGGACCTCGGCTACTACTGCATCGATAACATGCCGGCCGCGCTGCTCAAGTCCCTCATGGATGAAGTAACGCGCTGGGGCGGCGAGACACGAGTCGCGGTCGGCGTCGATGCACGCAACCGGCACGAGAACCTGAATGCACTGCCGACGCTGATCAGCGACCTGCAGGCCGGCGGCGTGCAGATCGACCTTGTCTTCCTGCAGGCCAGCGACGACATCCTGCTAAAACGCTACGGGGAAACCCGGCGCCGGCACCCCCTGGCCGACACCGGGGTCGAACTGCGCGTCGCGATCGCGCGCGAACGGGACCTGCTGGGCCCGGTGATAAACGCGGCCGACCTGATCATCGATACCTCGCGAACGAGCGTTTACGAACTCGCGGACTCGATTCGCGAACGCGTGGACCGGCGCCAGCTGCGCATGCTGTCCGTGCTTCTGCAATCATTCGGCTTCAAGCAGGGCATCCCGTCCGACGCCGACTTCGTATTCGACCTGCGCAGCCTGCCGAACCCGTACTGGAATCCGGACCTGCGCTCGCTGAACGGCCTCGATCCGCAGGTCGGCGCGTTTCTCGAGGAACAGCCGGCGTTCGTACGCATGTTCGACGATATCAATACGTTCCTGCGCCGCTGGGTGCCGGAATACGTTTCGGTCAATCGCAGCTATCTCACCGTCGCGCTGGGCTGCACGGGCGGCCAGCACCGGTCGGTTTACATGACCGAAAAGCTTGCTGCCGCGCTGCGGGAGTTTCACGATCCCGTGCACACGCGACACAACGAGCTTGCCGGCAGCGCCGCCAAATCTTCCTGAAAATTAGAAATATCCCGGCTACACTGCGCCTCGACTGACGGGGGCCTCAGTGGAAGCACGGGAGCACACACAGGCGAATCTTTCACTGCTGCGCGAGAAGCTCGGCAGCGGTCGCCTGCGCTCGGCGCGAATGCTCGTCAGCAGCCTGCATCCCTCCGAAGTCGCCCGCCTGCTGGAATCGCTGCCGCCAACCGAGCGCGCGGTGATCTGGGGCATGGTCGGCACGGACAACGAGGGCGACGTGCTGGTCGAACTTGCGGACGTCGTCCGCGACGGGCTCATCGAGGGCATGGATGCGGACCAGGTGGTCGCCGCCCTCGACGGCATGGAACTCGACGACCTCGCGGACCTCGTCGCCGATCTGCCGGAAGCGCTGACCCAGGAGGTCCTGCGCTCGCTCGACCATACCGACCGCGATCGCCTGCACGCCGTCCTGTCCTACGACGAGGAGTCGGCTGGCGGCCTGATGAACGTCGACGTCATCACGGTGCGGCCGAACGTGACCCTGGACGTCGTGATGCGTTACCTGCGGGCGCGCGGGCAGATTCCCGACGGTACGGACAGCATTTACGTCGTCAATCGCGACAACGAGTACCTGGGCTCGCTGTTCCTGTCGCGCCTGCTGACGGCCGATCCCAACCTGTCGGTCGCCGAGGTCATGTCCACCGACCAGCAACCGATACCCGCGCATGCCCCGTCGCAGGAAGTGGTCTGGGAATTCGAGAATCGCGACCTGCTGTCGGCACCGGTCATCGACGACAACAACAAGCTGGTCGGCCGCATCACGATCGACGACATCGTTGACGTGATCCGCGAGGAAGCGGAGCACTCGCTGATGGGTGCCGCGGGCATGGACGAGGAAGACGACATGTTCGCACCGGTCGTGAAAAGCGCCCAGCGA
>CALKYK010000555.1 GCA_938003715.1 uncultured Gammaproteobacteria bacterium | reverse complement strand
ACGCAGGATGAGTTCGAGGGCGAAATCGCTCGTTTCCTGGGTGATGTCGAGGGAGCCGCCGGCCTCGGCCACTTGGGACCAGGACGCGGCCCGTGCGCGCGTGCAGTCGATCATTACTGATACCAGGCGGTGAACGTTCTGGCGGCTGAAGGCGGGCTGGATCATGCGCCGCGAACGACGCCACGTGTCGCCGTCACTGACGATCAGTCCGTTGCCCAGCAGCATTTTCACCCGCTCGAACCCCGGTCCCTTGTGGTAGTGCGTGTGCCGTCGCACCAGCAGACGGCGTACCGCTTCCGGATCGTTGACGAACAGCGCCTTCCGCCCGTTCGGTTTCGTCACCCTGACCAGGTCGCCGAATTCCGCCTGCAGGGACCTGAGCGTCGCCAGCGTCCCGGGATCGATGCCGAGCGCGACCGGCGCCTCGGGTCCCGGCGGCTCTGGCTTGTCGGGGCTCGGTAAGCTCATGAAATTGATAAATAAAAGTGATTGGGCGCCGGCGACCCGCTGTGCCGGGCTGGCGCAATAGTACATTGACGGTCTGGCGACGGATACTGCACACTCGCGCCGCGCAGGCGCGTATTCACGCCCGGTTCATCCGCCCTGCGCCATGATTGCAGCATGCAATCGAAAGATGTGGCGATCTCGCACCCGGGCCCGGCGGACATGGCGATGCCCGACAAGGAATCACGAGCGGATTATTCGGATGTCGAGGCGCGCCGCAGCGCGCGTTCGCGTCGCTCGATGTCCGTGGGCCGCCGCCTGTACTATTTTCTCGGCCTGCCCCTGCTACGCGCCGTTTTCGCGCTGTTGACCTCGACCTACCGGGTGCAAAAAGTCATCGGCGCCGAGGTCGCGGACAAAATCCTGGCCGACCGCGATACGGTCTATGCCCCGTGCTACTGGCACCAGCATCACATCCTCTGTTCGCGCCTGATGCGCGACTGGATCCGGCGCGGTTTCAAAGCCTGTTTCCTCATATCGGCATCCGTCGACGGCGAAGTCCCGGCACGCATTGCCCGCAGCTGGGGAGCGGAAGTCATTCGAGGATCGGCGAACCAGACCGGCGCACTCGTGCTTCGCGACATGCAACAGATGATGAAGCGCGGCGTCTCGATCGTCACCACCGCGGACGGGCCGAACGGGCCGCAGCACGAATTCAAGCTCGGCGCGGTGCTGATGGCGCGCATCGGCGGCGCACCGATGGTGCCGCTCGCCTGCGCAGCGGACCGTGCCTGGTACCTCGACCGCTGGGACGCCTTCATGATCCCGAAGCCGTTCGCGCGCGTGGTCCTGGCCGTTGGTGAGCCGATCGAGGTGCCGAGGAACACGCCGATGGACAAGATCGAGGACTACCGGATGCAGATGCAGTATGCAACCAATGCCCTGCTCGCCGAGTCGAAGCAGCTACTCGCCGCCTGAGCACGATGCTGATGAATAGCCGAATTGTTTTTTTGTTTGCCGTCTCGCTTCTTGCGACATTGCTCCCCGGATCACTGCTCGCGGGTGACGGGTTGACGCCGCACATTGCCGAGTACCGGGTCCGGATCAGCGTGCTTGGCGGAGAGTTGCGTACGCGATTCGAAACCACCGCCACCGGCTACCAGGCGCAATCGACGATCGAAGCCACCGGCATGTCGCGGCTGGTCGCGCGCGGCGCGATCCGCGAACACTCGATGTTCTCGCTCCATGCGGATGGTATCCGACCGGATGTGTACCGTTCCGTCGATTCGTTGTCGAGCGACGGGCAGGTGGTCGACCTTGCGTTCGACTGGGATGACTACGAGGTATCGGGCCTGATCGACGGAGCCGAGTACCGGTCGTCTCTCGAGGCGCCGGTCCACGACCGGGTCACCTTGCAGTACGGCCTGATGCATGACCTCATCACCGGCGAGGAGCGTCAGCGCTACCTGCTGCAGGATGCGGAAGAGCTGAAGGTGCTGTCTATCCGCAATGCGGGGCACAGGACGATCGAAGTGCCGTTCGGCACTTTCGAGGCGGTAGGCATACAGCACCAAGCGGAAAACTCTTCGCGCATAACGACACTGTGGTGCGTGGAGGAACTGGGCTATCTCCCGGCCGTGATCGAACAGCACCGCAAAGGCAAGCTGCGATTGCGCGCGGAATTGACGAACTACGTGCCGCTCGAATCAGCGGTGGCGCAAATCGGGGAGTAGTGGCTCAGGTAAGGGCGATCGAGAGCTGCAGCGCGAGCATCATCAGCGCCGTGACCGCGCCGGCGAGCATCAGCGATGCGCCCCACCGCAGCACGATGCCGGCGTTTGCCGCACCGGCGAAAATCGGCGCCAGCGGGAGCAAAACCACGTAAGCAAACGGCAGGTAGACGCGGGCAAGCTGCGGGTGCCGGCCGCTCCATGTTTTCAGTTCATCGTGCCTGCTTGCCTGTGCCGCTATCTGTTCCGGCGCGCCGAGTCGCTGCATCGCGTACTGCCTGGCTTCCTTCGCATCCAGCCCGAGGCGACGACCTTCCTCGACAAGATCCTCTAGATGATCGTCGAGTTCCGCGATCATTCGCGCGGCACCGGCTGGTGCGATTCCAGCCACCTGCAAGCGATTCCGGATGTCGTCGAGCCAGGATTCACGCATTGGCAGGTTCCTCCATCGCGGCAGCTACGCCGGACTGTATCCGCCGCCATTCGCCGTGCAGCCGTTCGAGGCGCTTCCGCCCCCTGGCGGTCAGCGCGTAATAGACACGGGTGCGGCCGTCGACCTTTTTCCTTTTGGCCTTGAGTGCGCCGTTTCGTTCCAGAGAATGCAGCACCGGGTATATGACGCCCTCCCCGAGCGTGATCGCGTCGTTGGTGACCAGCTTGATCGAGCGGACCAGCTCGTAGCCGTACATCTCGCGCTGCCCGAGGAGCCGGAGCAACAGCAGCTCCGGCACGCCGCTCATGAAAGGAGGATTGCTCTGCCGCATGGAACTGCTGATACCCGGCCGACAAATGATCCGCGGAGTATACCTCGAAGTAAAAGGTATCACAATCGTTACTTTTTAGTTCTAGGTATCTATAATACCTGTCACTTCTAGGTATTCAGGCGGGTCGAAGCGTCGGCGGGTGAAGGGAGGAATCCGATGATCAGTCGCTACCTCGTTGCCGCCACGATCGGCATGACAACCACCACGGCACTGCTATGGACGATGCAGTTCCTGATCGAACAAACAGAAGTTGCATCGACGGCTCCGGACACCCGCGGCTCACTCGATCTCGTTCGCGTTCCCAGGGACGAAAAGCCGCCGCGGACCCGCGAGCGGCCACCGCAGCGGATCGACCCGCCGGTCGTCACGCCGCCGCAGCGATCGCTGACGAACAACCAGCACACCGGAGCTGTCATCGGCGTCCGGACGCAGGTGCCGAACCCGGGGCGTCACTTCAGCCAGCCGACGGCGCTTCCGCGGGCAGACGGGCCGCTCGTGAGTGTCATCAATGTGCAACCGGAATACCCGTTGATTGCGGTCGATCGAGGCATCGAGGGTCATGTCGTCGTCGAGTTCGACGTCACCGAACTTGGCACGGTCGAGAACGTGCGCGTCCTCGAATCGTCGCACTCCGTGTTCGAGAAGCCGGCAATCGCCGCCGCCGAGCGGTCGCGATACGTTCCGCGCGTAGTGGACGGCGTACCGCAAGTATCGCGAAACATCCGCAAGCTCTACACGTTCGAGATGGAGGAATAGAAACGGATCAATCGAGTGCTGACGCCGGGGGCGGAGTTTGGTAAGCCTTTTTCCCGCCGGGTATTATCTTTTCCGTCTCCGGCGTCTTTTCACGACGCGACGCGATCGAACAGCTGGACGATCGTTTCTTCCTCGAGGTCGCGGCTGCGCAGGATGATCTGGCGCTCGAGCACGCGGCCGCCGTCACGCAGGCGAAAGCGCTCGGTCAGCTTCATGCGGTTGCGGTCGAGGGTTTCCACGACCAGAGTGTCCCCTTCCCACCCGGTAACGCGTTGTGCTTCGACCTCGCCGACGCTGACCATCCGGTTCTCGCCGAAACGAAATTCCTCGACTACCGAGCGATCGAAGCTGATGAACAGCCCGTGCTCTGTCTGCGTCACCTTGAGTGAATTGCCGGTCTCGATGAAGACATGTACCAGTCCGGCCTTGGTCCGCCTGTCTGCGGCGCGGCGATCCCGCGAATTCTGGATCGCATCGGGCCGGCGAAAGAGTTCGTCGTCGCTGACGCCGTCCGTGCGGCGAATCGCTTCGCGCAGGCGACGCTCTTCTCCCGCGTCGCGGATCACCCAATTTCCGGACAGGTCGACGTCGGCAGGAACGGCAGCGTCTCGCGATACCAGCGCCTCCCGCGGAGCGCAGGCGACGAGCAGCAGCAAAGCCAGCCAGCCGGTTCGTATCGTCAGTGCCATTGCTGTTGAAGGATACGCAAATATCGGTCCTGCGACACCCGGGGCAATTCGGGGTGACCGCAGTATCCTGCAGGTTGACGCCGGTATAGTGTCACGGCGCACGGCCGCAGCGGTGTGGGATCAGTCGCTCGGCAACGGTATCGAGTCGTGCTCGCCGGGCACGGGATCGAATCGACCTTCCTTCCAGTCCTGCTTGGCTTTCTCGATGCGGTCCCTCGACGAGCTGACGAAATTCCACCACACCGTGCGCTTGCCCGGCAGGCTCGCTCCGCCGATCAGGATCATCCTCGATGCCTCTCGGGCGACGAGCTCGGTGGCATTCCCCGAGTCCAGTATCGCCATGCTGGAAGCCGGCACGATGTCACCGGCGCATTCGATTGTTCCGTCAACGACGTAAATAGCCAGCTCGTCGAATCCGGCCGGCACAATCCACCGGCTGTCAGCCTCGAGATCGACCTGCGCGAGTACGGTCTCGCTCTCCGGTCTGACGGGCGAACGCAGCCCGGCGATCTCGCCGACTGCCACGCACAGTCTGACGCCGTCCCTCGTCTCTGCGGGAATCTGCTCCGCCGGGTAGTGTTCGAAACGGGGTTCGCATTCCTCCGCCTCGACTGGCAGTGCAACCCAGGTCTGGATACCGTGCACGTGCGAACCCTCCTGCACCTGCTCCGGCGGCGAGCGCTCGGAGTGCACGATGCCCCGCCCCGCCGTCATCCAGTTGACGGCGCCGGGCTCGATGGGCTGCACGAACCCCAGGCTGTCCCTGTGCACGATCGTTCCGGCAAAAAGCCAGGTAATGGTCGCGAGCCCGATGTGCGGGTGCGGGCGCACGTTGACCCCGGACCCGGGCGCGAAATCCACCGGGCCGAAGTGATCGAAAAACACGAACGGGCCTACCCGCCTCTGCCGCGCGTCCGGCAGGGCGCGGCGAACGTCGAGTTCGCCGATGCTGCGTACTTTCGGCTCGATGATGAGGCGGACTGCGGAAGAATTCGACATGCTTCAGGATCCCTGGTGTCGGCTGTATCGGCGCAACGTGGCGTGTCGCTATAATCCCGGTCGCCCGGAACGAGCGTAAGGTATCTATGGAAGCGAATAATAACGACAAGATCGTGGCGAGCACATGGAGTGGCGCGCTGCATCCACCGCCATCCGTTCCGGCACAGGCGGACGTCGTGATCATCGGAGGCGGCATCGTCGGCGTTTCGACCGCGTGGTTTCTCGCTCGCAAGGGCGTGCAGGTCGTTCTGTGCGAGAAGGGCTACATCGCTGGAGAACAGTCGGGCAGGAACTGGGGCTGGGTGCGGCAGCAAGGTCGCGATCTCCGGGAAATGCCGATGATGCTCGAAGCGATGCGCATCTGGCGAAACCTATCCTACGAGATCGAAGCGGACGTCGGCTTCACGCAGGGCGGGTGCCTGTTCACCGCGGAAACCGACAGCCAGATGGAGGAATACTACGCCTGGGTCGCGGCAGCGAAAGAATTCGGTGTCGACACGCGCGTGATCGACGGCAACGAGATGAAAAAAATCGTCGCCGGTGCGACGGTCGACTGGCGCGGGGCGCTGTATACACCGAGCGACGGTCGTGCCGAGCCGCACAAGGCGGCACCGGCGATTGCCCGGGCCGCGTCGCGCAATGGCGCAACGATTCTCACGTCCTGCGCCGTTCGCGGTGTCGAAACCGAAGCGGGCCGCATCGCCACGGTCGTCACGGAGCACGGCAGGATTCGCACGTCGACCGTGCTGTGCGCGGCCGGTGCCTGGACGTCGATGTTCTGCCGCGCTCTCGGCATCTCGCTGCCACAGCTTCGCGTCCGCGGCACTGTAGCGAGGACGGCACCGGGGCCGGATGTGCTCGACGGCAACCTGTTCGATGATCGGATAGGCATTCGCAAGCGCCAGGACGGTGGCTACACGGTGGCGCACGGCTCCGTGCTCGATCACGGACTCACGCCGTCGACGTTTCGCTACGCGTTCAAGTTCCTGCCGGCGCTGAAGAAGGAAATCGGTGTGCTGCGGTTGCGATTCGGCCGCGATTTCTTCGACGAGCTGCGCATGCCGACGCGCTGGCCGCTCGACAAGCCGTCGCCATTCGAGACGCACCGGGTACTGAACCCGGATCCGAGCCCGCGCATCCTGAAGCAAATCCGGCGCAACCTCGACACTGTTTTCCCTGCGCTCGCCGACACGCCGATCGTCGAGTCGTGGGCCGGCATGGTGGAGACGACGCCGGACGTCGTGCCGGTGATCGGCGAAGTCGGCGACGCGGGCGGTTTTTACGTGGCGACGGGACTGAGCGGCCACGGCTTCGGTATCGGCCCGGGCGCCGGCAAGGCGCTTGCCGCGCTGCTCACCGGCGCCCACAGTGACATCGATCTCGAGCCGTTCAGGCTGAGCCGCTTCTACGACGCCAGGCCCATCGAACTGCAGACGGCGATATGCAAAATCCCCTACGGCTGTTCTTCTTGCAGCGAGTGATTCTCGGCGCACTGGCCGACGCCACTTTTGCCGAAGTGCCGCAAACGATGCGGCTCGACTATTTTCACAGCGGCGATCACGACGAGGAGCACTTCAGTCTCGATCGGCTGGTCCTCGAACCGCTGCCCTTCTCCGGTAACCTCGCCCAGCCGGTCGATACGACGCTGCGCGGGAAATACGCTTTCGAAATCCACGTTCCCGGTGCCGATTCGGTCGCCTGGTCGCGCAGCTTCAGCAGCATTTATGGCGAGTGGGAAACGACCGGCGAGGCGCGCGAGATCCGGCGCAGCTTTCACGAGTCCGTGCGCTTTCCTGCGCCGGAGGGCGAGTTCGATCTCGTCATGAAAAAGCGCAATGCCGAAAACGGTTTCGACGAAGTGTGGCGGATCCGGCTCGACGCGAGCGAATACCTCGTTCATCGCGAGCAGGCGCTGTACCGGGAGCACGTCGTGCCGATCGAGATCAACGGCCCGTCTCCTGAAAAAGTCGATGTACTTTTGCTCGGAGACGGCTATACGCCTTCGGAGCAGGACCGGTTTTTGGCAACCGCGCGCGAGCTCACGGACCTTCTGCTAACGACGCCGCCGTTCGACCGGCGGCGCACCGATTTCAACGTCTGGGCGCTGGCGCCGCCCGCCGCACAGTCGGGCGTGTCGCGTCCGTCCACGGGCCTGTATCGCGATTCGCCGCTCGGCGCGACCTATGACGCGTTTCGCAGTGAGCGCTACGTGCTGACGTTCCAGAACCAGGACTGGCGGCGCGTCGCATCCTCGGTCCCCTACGATTTCGTCGAGATCCTGACCAACAGCGAGACATACGGCGGCGGAGGCATCTACGGCCTGTACAGCACCGCGGCTGCCAACGGTGCCTGGGCCGGATACCTGTTCGTGCACGAGTTCGCCCATCACTTCGCCGGTCTGGCTGACGAGTACTATACGAGTTCGGTTGCCTACGAACCGCCCACGCACATCGTCGAGCCGTACGAGCCCAACGTGACCGCCCTGCTCGACCCGTCTACGCTGAAATGGCGGCATCTCGTCGAGCCGGAAACGCCAATGCCGACGCCGTGGCCGAAAGACGCGTTCGAGAAACATTCGCTCGCGTACCAGGCACGGCGTGCCGACATGAGGGCGAGAAACGTGCCCGAATCGGAGATGAATGCCCTGTTCACGGAGAACCAGCGCATTGTCGAGGGCTTGTTTTCAGCGGCGCCGTACCGCGACGCTATCGGTGCATTCGAAGGCGCGATGTACCAGGCCGCCGGGTATTACCGCTCGGAAATGAACTGCATCATGTTTACGCGCACGACCGATTTCTGCCGCGTTTGCAGCGATGCGGTAGAGGCCGTGATCGACGAATACACGCAGCCGGCGCCCTGAGCCGGCGACATCACGCAATCACTGTACGACTCGGACGGCGGCGGCAAGCGCCTTCGCGAACGAGCCGCGCCGGCCGACACGTATGCTCTCGAGACCCAGCCAGTCGGCGAGCAACCGGAGTTCAGAGGCCAGCGCCTCGGCGGTACGGTCCCTGTCGATGCCCTCTTCCTCGTGCGCAGCCTGCACGCGCAGTATGCCGGACTGCCGGTCGGCTTTGAGGTCGACGCGGGCCACGACCTGTTCGTCGAGCAGGAACGGCAGCACGTAATAGCCCCAGCGGCGCTTATTGGCCGGCACGTAGATTTCGATGCGGTAGTGAAACTCGAACAGGCGTTCGGTACGCGGTCGGTACCAGATCAGAGGATCGAAAGGCGACAGCAGGCGAGCCCCGCGGATGCGCCGGGGTGACCGCGCCGCACTGTGCCGATAGGCGGGTGCCCGCCAGCCCGCCACGTCGACGACTTCGAGCTCGCCCGCCTCGACGAGTTCTTCGACACGCGGCGCCGCATCCCTGGGCGACATGCGGAAATAGTCCGCGAGATCCTGCAGCGTTCCGATGCCGCAGGCGGCGGCGGAGCGTCGCAGCAGCTCGCGCTGTGCCTCTTCGCGATCGACCCGTTGCTCGCGATACCTGTCCGGCACGACCCGTTCCGGCAGGTCATAGACGCGCTGGAAGTTGGCGAGGCGCTCGCGGACCGCGAGCTGGCCGCCACCGAAGTGATACTCGAGCGCCCACCGCGGTACCGATCGGTGCCAGTCACCCGGACGCCGGGCCGGGCCGGGCACGGGCGGCAGATCCTGCGAAGTTACGGAGCCGTTATCTCGTATTAAATTAATAACTTGCTCGAGATACTTGGACCGGTTTCTGAGCCTCATGATCGGGCTCTGGGGATACGGGCGCCAGTCCTGCCGGCGATGCTCCAGGATCGGCCACAGGTCGATCGGCACAATCGATGCTTCGTGCGCCCACTGCTCGGTGAAGTGCCCGTCCCGGTACACCGCGCGATCGAAGCATGTGGGCTCGTAAGGCCCGAGACGCGAAAAGACCACCATCTGGTGTGCCGGAACCAGGACGTTGACGAAATCGATCTGCAGCAGCTTCAGGCGACGAATGACGTTGCGGATGTGGCCCGCGTTGACTGTCGAGCCGGGTCGAGGCCGGTCGAATCCCTGCGCCGCCAGCGCGATGCGCCGCGCCTGCTCGATCGCGATGGTTCTAGGCGGCATTTTCTCCGGGTCTGTTCAGGTCGCAGTTGGCCGACCGATCGTATACTCGGAGGTACGCAAGGAGGTCGAAGGGCATGGGTAAAGAATATACGGAAATCGACGCGGGCATTCAGAAATGGATGGCACGCCAGCATGTTTTCTTCGTCGCAACCGCGCCGCTTGCGGCGGACGGCCATGTGAACTGTTCGCCGAAAGGCCTCGACAGCCTGCGCGTAATCGGACCCCGTGAACTCGCCTATGCCGATACCGGCGGCAGCGGCATCGAGACCGTGGCGCACCTGAAAGAGAACGGTCGTATCGTCCTGATGATGTGTGCGTTCGACGGGCCACCGAAAATCTTTCGTTTTTACGGCACCGGCACGCCGGTCGAGCCTCACGAACCGGAATTCGACGAACTGCTGGGCGCGTTTCCAACGATGCCGGCAGTGCGCAACATCATTCGCATCAAGGTGCACCGCATCATGGATTCCTGCGGCTACGGCGTGCCGCTGTACGACTTCAAAAAGCACCGCGACTCGTTGCCGAACTATTTCGCGAAGCAAAGCGAGGAGGAAATTCTCGCTTACCGCCGCAATCGGAACAGCAAGAGCCTTGACGGTCTTCCCGGACTTGCGACGGCCAGCGACGAACGCTGAGCGACGTCAGGCCAGGCCGTCCCGGATGCGGCCGGCCTGCACGGACAGCGTCTGGCCAACCGAGAGAGTGTACATCCGGGCGGTCGCCGTATCACCACAGAAACAGGTGCAGGGACATCGCTGACTGTTGGGCGCGATCTGAAGGCAGCCGAGGTTCTCGATGTCCATGTAGCGAAGGTGCGGGTTCTGTTGCATCGTGGCGTCCCTGACGCCGTTCGGCCTGCGGTCCGGCAGGTAGGTCGACAGGCCCGGTGACGTCACGGCTGGCGTCATCAGTTCCACCGCAACCGGATCGGCGCCGGGCTCGCGTGCGAGGTCCGCAGCCAGCCCCGTATGCAGGTCGCCGCTCAGCACGACCGGATTGACGCCCAGCTCGTCGAGGTCACGCAGGAAATCCGCCTTGGCGTAGGGGTAGGCTTCCCAGGTATCGAGGAACTGCGGCCCGTGATTCTTGCTGGCGTCGATGATCTCGATGAGCTGTTGTTTCGAGAAACGCGACGGGCCGTCCGGATCGACGACCGGCTCGAGGTCCGGGGATTCCATCCCCGCGACCTTGATCTGCTGACCAATCACTTGCCAGGTCGTGCCTGCGGCCACCGCCAACCGGTCGCGAAGCCAGGCTTCCTGCTCGGCGCCGAGCAGCCGTCGATCGGGATCGCGAAGCGCCTCGCCGATCGACTCCGGCGTGACGTCGTTGGCGGCCGTCGCTTGCGGGTCGCGGCGCTGTGAGAGAGGTGGCAGCC
>CALKYK010000554.1 GCA_938003715.1 uncultured Gammaproteobacteria bacterium | reverse complement strand
CCGCGAGCTGTTCGCGGGCACGCAGGAAGCGCGATCGCGCGGCTACATGCCGGGACGCTTCAGTTTTAACGTCAAGGGCGGCCGCTGCGAGGCCTGCCAGGGCGACGGCGTCATCAAGGTCGAAATGCACTTCCTGCCGGACGTCTACGTACCGTGCGACGTCTGCCGCGGCAAGCGCTACAACCGCGAGACGCTGGAGATCCGCTATAAAGGCAGGAACATCAACGAGGTGCTGGAGATGACGGTCGAGGATGCGTCCGAATTCTTCCGCAACGTGCCCGTCATTGCGAAAAAGCTGCAGACGCTGATGGACGTCGGGCTGTCCTATATCCGGCTCGGGCAGAACGCGACCACGTTGTCGGGCGGCGAGGCGCAGCGCGTCAAGCTGGCGAAGGAACTGTCGAAACGCGATACCGGCAACACGCTGTATATCCTCGACGAGCCGACCACGGGCCTGCACTTCCACGACATCGAGCATCTGCTGTCGGTTCTGCATCGCCTGCGCGACAAGGGCAACACGGTGGTGGTCATCGAGCACAACCTCGACGTCATCAAGACGGCGGACTGGATCGTCGACCTCGGTCCCGAAGGCGGCGACGGTGGCGGTGAAGTGATCGCGACCGGCACACCCGAACAGGTCGCACGCAACAAGGCGTCGTTCACGGGGCAGTACCTCGCACCCCTTCTTAACGGCTCGGCGCAAAAACAGCGCGCCTGACTACAGTCAGCCGCAGCAACCCGCCGCGGCGGGCGACAACTCTTTCCCTGACGCTCAACAATCCTCCCGCGGGAGCGGCTGTACAAACGTCGCACGATACAATCACCGCATGAAAAAGGCGGACATCCTGGACTACCTGAAAGCGAACCGGGATGCGCGTGGCATTGCGCACTGGAAGAAACACGCAGAGAAGTCCGGCGGCCTGAAAAGCTACGGCATCGGTCTCACGACGTTGCGCAAGTTCACCAAAACGATAGGCAGGGACCCGGAGCTCGCCCGGCAACTCTGGCAATCGAACATCTACGAGATGAAGATCATCGCACTGCTCATCGATGATCCCGGGACCATGACCATCGAACAGGCCGAGACACAGGTCGATGAGCTCCAGGGTGGCTACCTGTCACATGTTTTTTCATCATGCGATGCCACGCTCGCCAAAGCGCCTTTCGTCGTCGAGCTTGCGGACAGGTGGACCAGGAGCGAGGACCCGGTGCGCCGGAGCTGCGGGTATGGCCTGCTCTATGAAATCTCGAAGAGCAAAAAGAAGAGCGCTCCGGAGAGCGATTACTTTCTGGAACATATTGCGCACATCGAGAAAATCTATCCGAAACAGTCGATCGATACGCTCATGTCGATGGCAAATGCATTGATCGGCATCGGAAAACGAAGCAGGGAACTCAATTCCGCCGCCCTCAGGGTGGCCAGGAAAATCGGACCTGTCGACTTCGACCCGGATGGACGCTGTGATCCCTTCGACCCGGTCAAGCACCTGACCAGCAAGTACCTGCAGGACAAGCTCGGGGTTACCGAGTCTCGGTCAGGACGGGGGACGTCGTCGGTAACTAACTGAGAGGCGAAATCTCGGCAACTTTCGCCTTGTACATCTGCCAGGCTTTCACGGTTCCGAAAATGCCGAACGCGAACACGATGCCGAAAAAAGTAATTGCCGCCGGCCAGGCGCGCGAGGGACCATCCGGCGTGGCGTAAAAGACGAAGAACGCGGCAACGAGGCCGGCCAGTACGCCTTTGAACCAACAGAGGCACACGAAGAAAACCATCAGAAGTGCGACCTGCCACCTGCTGGCCCGGTTCTCCGAGAAGTGCCGGTGAAGCCAGAAAAACACTCTGTGCACAATGCCGCGAAGGACACTCATGCCAAATATCCTGAGCAGTCGGCGGTCTTTCAGGCTAATCGACGAATGCCCGAAGTGCGACGACCTCGTTCACAATGCGGCTCGCAGGCCGGGGTCGATCGCCAGGAAGGCAACCGGTGCCACGTAAAAATGCTGATATTCCCTGTCCCGGCTCGGACAGCTCAGACAGACTCCGTCACGGATCCACCGCGTACGGAAACATGCCCGTTTCATTGAATCTTGCATGAATCGCGGCCAGTTCCCGAATCTCGTCGGCCCAGTCGCCGTCCTGCCATGAAATCGCCCCCGCTTCCAGGGCGGCGGCCATGGTCTTCATGTATGTAGTCAGGTTTACGTAGCTGTAGCTCGGCCCGGTCTCGATGAAGTACAGCGAAACCGGAGATCCGGTGGATGGACGATCGCTGCACTCGACGAAGTACCATTCTTCCGGGTGCTCAAATACCGGAATCCAGTTCGGATTCCAGATGTAATAGGGTTCGGTCGTCAGTCTCCGGTATTCGTCTTTTGCATCTGCGGCCGACAGCAAGCGGTGATACCAGATGAACCTGTCCGTGCGTTCGCCGTTACGCCATGTCCAGAGAGCCAACAATTCTTCAGGTACCTGGCAAGGGAGCCATGCGAGCTCGGCAATGAGGTCGTCGCGTGACATCGGCGCGTTGAGCACCAGGTCCGTGTCGTTCGCCTTGTGCCAGTCGAGAATACGATCGAGTGAGGCGACCAGTTCGGAGGTGTCTGCCCGGTGTTCCGCAAGTCGCCATGCCGCCTCACCTGGCGGATAGGCTTGCGTGAATTCCGCGTCGTCGAGGGCTTCGCCCGATTCCTGGCTCGGCCCGCTACAACCGTAAGCGCCCAGAATGACCGCCAACGCAAATCTTCGTTTGAATCCGGTCAGTTTTATGGACACTCGACCATTCGGATCTGTGCTTCGGAAGTAAGCAGGCCTTGCAGTTGTTCAGACAAATTCCGCTCACTCGATTCGGTATCCGGTTTGCCGAGAATGCGCTTCCAGAATGGCACCTCGGCGACAACAAAGCATCGCCAGATGATGGGCTGATTCCGGATCAGTTCGGGATTTTCCAGCGTCTCGTCTGTGTCCTGGTTGCCGCAGCCCACCCAGAGCATGAACGGGTCCCGGGAACACATGACGCACCATCCCCAGTCTTCCGGGATGACTTCCGCCTCAGGGTAACCCGCCGCCGCCAGCTTGCCGGCCAACCAGTGGGACAGCTGCTTGCCGTAGCGGTACGGATTCGTTTCTTCGTCTTCACCGGGTTCAACCTGGAACAGGTTCGAGGTGAAGCAGAAGTCGGTCGATAGCTCGGTCACAGCATGTCTACCTTTCGCTGGGCGAAATCGCGTTCGATTCCATATCGATGTTGTCGTCGATTGATGGTCGTCACTCCTCCACAACCATCTGGAAGCCGCCGAATATCATTCGCTTGCCGTCGAACGGCGGCTCCTCGTCTGTCATTTGCATCCTCGGATCGTTCATCGCCGCTTCGTGGCCCTTGTTTCGTGCCTCCTTCGATGGCCACAGGATCCAGGAGAAAACGACCACATCGCCTTCTTCCGCTTCCACCGCACGCCAAAAGGACGTGAGCTTGCCCTCGGGCACGTCGTCGCCCCAGGTCTCGACGACCTGCAGGGCGCCGTGATCGCGGTAAACCGCAGCGGCCTGCCTTGCCATCGCCATGAAACTTTCTTTGTTCTTTTCGGGGACCGCGGCGACGAAACCGTCGACGTAGGGCATCTTGTCTGCACTCATGTCGTGACTCCGAAACGTAGTGGCCGAAATGACTCAGTTCACTTCCATACCCAGTCGTGACCAGTCCGTGTTCTCGACGAGGTCATCCAGCTCCGCGACGACCTGCTGGATTCGCACTTTCAGGTCCTCGAACAGCTCGTAGTCCTGTTCGGTCGGCGGCGCATCCGACATCTCCACCAGGGTGAACAACGTTGACAGCTTGTCGTTCAGGCGCACCGGGTAGTTGATGAGGTCCTGCGTCGCCTTGGCCCTGAACTGGATGAGCTTCTCCTCGATGATAAGCAACTCGCGCGCCAGCCCTTCGCCAGCAATTCGGACGTCGCCGGCGACGTCGTCGCCGCCAATGCGGACCTCGATCCGGTCACGCAAACCGCGTATGCGGAAAACGGTTTCGTGTGTGCTGGTGATCTCGTCGCGCACCGCGAGCAGGAAACGGTTCAATTCGTCGAACTCCGCCTGCGTCGTGTCCAGCCTCGGGTCCGGCAGAACCTCGAATGACTGGCGCGCGCTGAAATCGCCGACGCGCATTTCGACGTCGTAACGGCCCGGCGGGGCGATCGGTCCGATCGGGTCGTAACGCCGGTAGATTGCGCCCGGTATTTGCAGCGGTCCCGGGTAGCGCAGGTCCCAAACAAATCGGTTCAGACCTGCCTCGGCCGCGATCGGGTCGGGCGGCGGATTGCGCGGCGTGCCGACCCGGTCGGGATCCTCGACGCTGCTGAACGACGCGACGTCGGCCCCGCTCGCGTCGCGGAAAGTCAGCATCACGACCTGCCCGGGCTCTTTCAGGTGGTACCAGACGACGGCGCCGTTCGGCGGGTTTTCACCCTGCGCGCCCGGCGGGCTTTGCCCGCGCAGCACACTCCTTACAATGCCCTCGCGGAACCGCACCGGGTCCTCGGGCTCGAACAGGTGGGCGTCGGCCGAGAAGCTATTCGCGCTGGCCTGGCGCAGCACGGCCAGGTCGTCGAATATCCAGAACGACCGGCCGTGCGTGCCGATGACGAGGTCGTCGTCTTTTACGACCATGTCGCGGACCGGCACGACCGGGAAGTTCGACTGCCAGCGGCGCCACAACCCGCCGTCGTCGAACGACAGGTAAAGGCCGGTTTCGGTGCCCGCGTACAGTAGTCCCGGCCGGACCGGGTCTTCACGGATGACGCGGGTGAAGTCGTCCGCGCCGATACCGTTCGTGATCAGCGTCCAGCTTCGCCCGTAATTCGTCGTCTTGAACAAATAAGGCGTGAAGTCGTCGAGCTTGTAGCGGTTCGCGGCGATGTACACCGTGCCGGCGTCATGGCTCGACGGCTCGATGATGCTGACCAGCGTGAAGTCGGGGAAGCCCTGCGGCGTCACGTCGCGCCAGGTCCGCCCGCCGTCGCGGGAGACGTGCACCATGCCGTCGTCCGAGCCCGACCACAGCAGGCCTTCCTCGAGCGGCGATTCCGCGAACGCGAATATCGTCGCGTACCACTCGATGCCGGTGTTGTCCCGCTTGATCGGACCCCAGTAGGGACCGGTATCCGGGTCGTCGGCGATACCCGGCGTGGTCTCCAGCGTCATCGGGTCGGCCCGAGTCAGGTCCGGGCTGATGACTTCCCACGAGTCGCCGCGGTCGCGCGAACGGTGCACGACCTGAGACGTCGCATAGAGCGTTTCCGGATCGTGCGGCGAGAGTACGACCGGGAACACCCACTGGAACCGGTACTTGTGATCCGCGGCGCCCCATCCCCACCAGATCTCGTTCCACGGCGAGATGAACTTCACCTGCTTCGTGCGGTGGTCGTAGCGCGTCAGCCAGTGGTGATCGCCCGAGTAGATGATGTCGGGATCTTCGGGATGGATGGCCGTGTAGCCGTCCTCGCCGCCGCCGATCGCGTACTGCTCGGTTTCGTCGATCACGCCATAGTCCGAGCGGCTCGGCATCGACAGCGTGGAGTTGTCCTGCTGGTTGCCGTAGACACGGTACGGGAAGCGGTTGTCGACGGTCACGTGATAGAACTGCGCGGTCGGCTGGTTGTAAATGGTCGACCAGGACTTGCCGTCGTTGAAGGTCGTGTTGCCGCCGCCGTCGTTGCCCTCGATCATGCGCTCGGGATCGTTCGGGTCGATCCACAGGTCGTGGCTGTCGCCGTGCGGAATCGGGATGTCCTCGTAGTTCCGCCCGCCGTCGGATGAATGCCAGAGCGACGTGTTCTGCACGTACACGCGCTCGGGGTCGGTCGGGTGCGCATGGATGCGGTGGTAATACCACGGACGCTGCAGGAGCTCCGCGCGCTGGCTGAAAAGCGACCACGTCGCGCCGGCGTCGTCGGAACGAAAGACGCCGGTCTGGTCGTCCTCGGCCTCGATGATCATCCACACGCGGTCCGGGTTCGCCCCCGACACCGCGACACCGATGCGGCCGCGATTCGTGCCCGTCGGCAGGCCCGGATTGCGCGTCAGGTCCTGCCAGGTGTCACCGCCGTCGGTCGACTTGTAGAGACCGGTGCCGGGACCGGCCGCGCGCAGACCCCAGGCGAAGCGGCGTGCCTGCCACATGCCGGCGTACAGCACTTCCGGGTCGGACGGGTCCATTTCGAGGTCGCCCGCGCCGACGTCCTCGTTGATGTACAGCACCTTGTCCCAGGATTCGCCGCCGTCGCGCGAGCGGTAGATACCCCGCTCCGGGTTCGGACCCCAGGCATGGCCAAGCGCCGCGACGTACACGAGATCCGCGTCGTCCGGGTGAACGATCACGTTCGAGATCTGGCGCGTGTCGGCCAGCCCCATGTGCCGCCACGTCTCACCGCCGTCGTCCGAGCGATAGACACCGTCGCCGTGGGACGTATTGCCGCGAATCGCGTGTTCGCCCATGCCGACGTAGACGACGTCGGGATTCGACGTCGCGACCGCAATCGCGCCGACGGACCCGGTCCTGAAATAGCCGTCGGAGACGTTGAACCAGTTGTGCCCTGCGTCGACGGTCTTCCATACGCCGCCGCCCGTGGAACCGAAGTAGAACGTCAGGCGCTCCGTGGGGTGCCCCGCGACCGCGACCGAACGACCGCCGCGATACGGCCCGATCAGGCGGAACTCCATGTCGTCGAGCGGCAGGGCATCCGGGGTGGAGCCTTGCTGAGCGGCGGCCGGCGACGCCAGCGCGGCGGCGAGCAACAGGGCGGTGAAGCAACCCGGCCGGGACGTCAGGCGTAAGTACTCGGTTCTCGGGCCATCGCCGGTTCGGATATCAGTGGGTGAATGTCGCATGGCACTAACCTTTGTTCTTGTTCAGTCCGCGTCGACCGGACGGGAATACACGACTTCGCCGCCTACCACGGTCATGTCCGGCGTAATCTTCCACAGGTCCTCGGCGGGCACCGTCATGTAGTCGACCGGAATTACGACGAAGTCCGCCAGCTTGCCCACCTCGATCGAGCCCAGGATGTCTTCCGCGCGCATCGCGTAAGCGCCGGCCATCGTCGCGGCGTACAGCGCCTCTTCACGCGTCAGGGCCTCCTCCGGGTACCAGCCGCCCGGCGGATTGTTGTTGCGGTCCTGCCGGGTCACCGCGGCGTGCAGCGTGTAGAAGGGGTTGTACGGCGACACCGAGTAGTCGGTGCCGGTCGCCACGACGATGCCGTTGTCCAGCATCGTGCTCCACGCGTAGGCGCCGTTCATGCGTTCCGGCCCGAGACGCGCCTCGGCGAAATGCATGTCCTCGGTTGCGTGCAGCGGCTGCACCGACGCGATCACGCCGAGCGCAGCCAGCCTGGGAATGTCCCGCGGCGTGATGACCTGCGCATGCTCGAGCGCGAAGCGCACGTCGTGACCGTTCATGCCGGTTTGCTTAAGGGCCGCCTCGAACGCGTTCAGCGCAATCCGGTTCGCCGCGTCGCCGATCGTGTGGATGCGCATGTTGAATCCGATTTTCAGGAGCTCTATTGCAGTTTGCGCGGTTTCGTCCTCGGACGAACGGGGCTCGCCGTAGAAGCCGGGGTAATCCTCGTAGTCGTCGAGGAAATGCGCTCCGCGGGACCCCAGCGCGCCGTCAAGGAGCGTCTTGACGGACTGGACAAAGAACCTGTTCTCGTATTTCAGCGGGCCGCCCATCCGCATCGCGGCGTCCACGCTTACCATCTGGTTGATGCGGACCCGCAGCAGGCCGACCTCGTACAGCTTCAGCTGCCGCAGCACGTCGTCGTAGCTGGTGCCGCTGCTCGCGCCGTGCAGCGTCGTCAGGCCGGCCGCCAGCGCGAGCTGCGTGCCCTCGACGAGGTTTCGCGACAGCTCGTAGGCGGTCATCGGCGGCAGTGGCGGAATCAGCTCGAGCAGCTGCGGCGGCGCCCGCTCGACGAACTCGCCGGTGGGCTCGCCGTTCTCGTCCTTCTTGATGTGCCCGCCTTCCGGGTCCGGCGTGTCGCGGGTGATGCCGGCGAGTTCCAGCGCCTTCGAATTGGCCGCGCTGCCGTGCGTGTAACGGATGATGTACACGGGGTTGTCAGGCGCGACGGCGTCGATCAGCTCCTTGCGCCACACCGGCGGCTCCCAGACGTCCGACATCCAGCCGCGCAGCACCAGCCAGCGCGGCTCCGGGCCGGGCCGCATGCCCTGGCCGGTTGCGAGCGAGTTCCTGACCACCTCCTGCATGCGCTCGACGGACGCCCACTCGCCGATCTCGGCGCGGATGTCGGGGATGCGCGGGTACAGCTCGCGCTCGCCGAAGCGAATGTGGATGTGGGCGTCGTGCAGGCCCGGGATCACGGTCCTGCCTTCCAGATCGACGACGAACGTCAGCGGGCCGGCGAGTGCGCGGGCGCCATCGTCGTCGCCGACGTAGATGAATTCGCCGTCCTTTACTGCAAAAGCGGACGCGGTGCTGAAATCCTCGTCGACCGTGTAGACGTTGCCGTTGACGTAGACCGTGTCCGCTTCCTGCGCCGTAACAGCAACCGGCGCCAGTACGGCGAGCAGCCAGCCGACGCGCAACCAATCCGTTCTGAACATCGCCCGCTACTCCTCTTTATTTATGCCCCTGGTCAGTCGATCCGGCGCACCGAGAGTATCGGCACCGGCTCGGTGAGTATCTGGCCCTTCGTATATTCGGAGTCGGACGGCGCGTCGGCCGGCAGGCCGTTGATGCGTTTCACGACGTCCATGCCGCTGACCACGCGACCGAACGCGGCAAAGCCCTGCTGGTCGGGATTGCGCGTGTTGCCGTAGTCCAGTCCCGGCTGGTCGCCGATACAGATGAAGAATTCGGTGTTCGCGGTGCCGACGTCGCCGCGCGCCATCGAGATGACGCCGTCTTCATGCAGTATGCCGGTCTGCTCGGTCGTCTCGTGGGCAATCGTCTCGAAAGGCTGCGCGGAATCGACCGGCTGCGGTTCCGCTTCCTCGATGACCGTGGTTCCGTTGCTGGTCGTTGCGGACATGATGCGAACTACAGGGATCGGTGCATTCAGCCCGCCCTGGATGACCTCGATCTTGGGATTGCCGTTGTCGTTTTCGTAGGTGACGACGCGGTAGAACGAACCGCCGTCGAGGTGGCCACCGTCGACGAGCTTCAGGAAATTGCCGGCGGTAACCGGTGCCCGGTCGGGATACAACTCGATCTCGATGTCGCCCTCACCGGTCGCCATCAGCACGCGCACCGTGTGCTCGTCGACATCCGCGCAGGCGACAAACAGGAACGGCGCCAGCACGGCCAGCATCTTTTGCTTCACGACGTTTCCCCCCGCGCGGCGATGGCTCGCCTTGCATGTTTGTCGAACGCTTCCGCGAAGCGCCGCGGCGCGTCCTTGTGCATCCGAAGATACATCGACGGCTCGATCAGTTCGAGTTCCATCAGCAGGAATCGGCCGTCCCCGCCACGCACGAAGTCGGCACGCGCGTAGGCCGGAACCGGCTCGACCATCGACAGCACACGGTCTCCGGCCGCTACGAGCGATTCCGCGGGCACGATCGGGTCGATTTGCGCACCGAATTCCTCCTGCACGCGAAAATCGCCCTGCTTCGGCGTCTTCCGGATCGCGTGGCTCAGGTTGGCGTCGAAATAGAACAGCGAGTATTCGCCGTCCTCGAGAATGCCGTCGATGAACGGCTGCACGACGAAGCCGCGGCGGGCAAAAACCGACGCAAGCTTCGCGTCGAGCGCGCGCAGCCGGTCGTGGTCCAGCAGGAAGGTATCCGTCGCGTTGGTGCTGACGACCGGCTTGACGATGATTTGCCCGCAATCGAAACGATGGAATGTGGCGGCGACCTCTTCCGCCTCGTAGTCATCGAACCATGCGCTCGGCACGATGTCCGTGCCGCGCTCTGCCAGGTCGCGCAGGTAGGTCTTCGACATCGACCAGCGCACGAGCGCGAGCTCGTTCACGAGCACGGCGCGCGAGGCGTCGATCATTTCGAGGAGATCGAGAAACTGCTGCGGCGCGGCCGGGTAATCCCACGACGTGCCGATGTAGACCGCGTCATACGCGTCCCAGTCCGTGTGATCGCTGCGCCAGCGCACCGGTTCGACGGTCCATCCGAGCGCTTCGAGCGGCGGGAAGCCGAGATCGGCGTCGATGCACCAGCCCTCGTCGCTGTCCATCGTCAGGTACGCGCAGCGCAGTACCCGGGTCATCGTCCGGCAGGGTCGTCGAAGCTGCCGTGTTCGAGAAAATTCTGCGTCATACGAATGACGTCGCCCTTCTGCATCATGAACGCGTGCGTCGCGGGGATGACGCGAAAGTCCCGCATGCCTTCGAGCCGCGTATCGCTGACGGACACGCGCCCGTCGTCCGGGTCCTCGAGCACCGCGGACGTGACCGGGTCGATCGAACGCGTGCCCGCGATTACGCCGACGTCGAAAGACGGCGGTCCGAGCTTGAGCGGTACGCTGTCTGCGCCCTTGCCGAGCTGGTAGCCGGCCGGTCCGTTCAGCCATTCGAAGCCGGGCACGTCGCCGAGCGTGTCGACGGCGCTGCTGCCCTGGTTCGGCGGCCCGAGCATCACCAGCCGGCCCATCCGCTCGAACGGCCGGTCGGCGAAGTAGTAGCGCACGAGGATGCCGCCGAGAGAATGCCCGACGAAATGGATCCGCTCGCTGACGCGATCCTCGTCGCAGCGCCGGATGCCCGCTTCCACCGCCATCGCCGCCAGCGTCTCGATCTCGTGGTCCCGCGACGCGTAATCGATGATAGCCACGCGGTAAACCGCCCGCCCACGCGCGCCCGCCATCA
>CALKYK010000553.1 GCA_938003715.1 uncultured Gammaproteobacteria bacterium | reverse complement strand
TCGAGCGCCTTCGTGATGGCTGCCGCGTCGATCGGGCGCTGGGCGCAGCACCGTCGCGTGTGGCGCGTGGTGGCGCTGGGCAATTCCGGGGCGATGACGCTGTACCTATGGCACATCCCGGCCATCGCGATGGCCGCGTCGGCGATGAACCATTCGGCGCTGTTCTTTGCGAAGATCGCGACTTTGTCGCCGGGCTGCAGACCGAACGCCACCAGCGCCGACGCCATTCGCGACATGTCGTCTGCGCACCGTCGCCAGGTGAATTCGCGCATTTCGCCGTTCACCGGCTGGTGGAGAAACACGCGATCCGGCGTTTTCGCAGCCCAATCGAGGATGGCCTGGTGCGCCGTGTATGCCGCAGTCATTTGCCCGGCTCCGGGTAGACCTGCACGCCCGCCAGCCAGGTGCCGGCGACGCTTCGGTCGACAACTTCCGCGCCGATGTTCTCGGGCAGTCTCTCATCGAGCATGATGAAATCTGCAAACTTGCCGGTCGCGATCGATCCGATCTGCTCGTTCCAGCTCGTCATCGCCGCGCCGGCGGCGGTGTAGCCGTGCAGCGCTTCGTCGAACGTCAGCGTGGCGCCCTCGTCCCACGGTCGCACCGTGCCGTCGATGCGCGTTTCGCGGTGGATCGTGTCGGCGATCTGCACGAGCGGATCGAGCGGCGAGGTCGGCCAGTCCGACCCGAGCACCAGCATCACGCCACCGTCCAGCATGGCCCGCCAGGCGTAGGCATTCGGCATGCGTTCGCGTCCGATTCGGTCGACGACATAGTCGCCGACGCAGCAGGTCGCGTGGTGCGGCTGCATCGATGCGGCGACGCCGAGTTCGGCGAAACGCTCGATATCTTCCGGCGCCACGACCTCGATGTGCTCGACCCGATCCGGAGGCATCCCCGGCGCCGGACGCGATGCGGCGAATCCGTCCAGCACCCAGGACACGCCCTCGTCGCCGATTGCGTGCACGGCGACCGGGAACCGCTCGGCATGCGACGCGGCAATCATCGCGTGCAGCTCTTCCGCGCTCGAGAAAGGCTCGACCTCCACGTCGGGATTGTCCGAATAGGGCGCCTGCATCAGCGCGGTCCAGGTCGACAGCACGCCGTCGATGATCAGTTTCACGTAGCCGATCTGGAACAACGGCCCGAATCTTTCGGATGCTGCGCTGGCCTGCGCGTGCCGGGAAACTCGCTCGCGTACCGCCGCGAGCTCCGCGAGGATTTCGCCCGGTCTCGCGTCGACCGGCCGACGTGGCCTGAGACCCTGCCAGACCCGCAGCGTGAACTCCCCATCGTCCAGCACTTGGAGGAATGCGTCGACGTTGCCGCTCATGTCGTGCACGGTCGTGATGCCCAGGCTGTTGGCCAGGCGCATCGCCGCCTTGATGCCTGCGACCGGATCGGTTGCGTCGGCCATGCCCGGCGCATCGCCGAAGACATAGCTCGCCCCCTCCTGGAAGATGCCGGTCAATTCTCCGCTGTCCGGATCGACGACGATCTCGCCGCCGGGCGGCACCGGCGTATCCGCGGTCACGCCCGCGAGTTCGATGGCGAGGCTGTTGGCCCAGCCGGTGTGTCCGTCGATGTCCCGTAGCCAGACGGGATGGTTCGGCGCGACACGATCCAGCATTTCCTTCGTGGGCAGCACGCCGTCTGACAGGTTGTGATTCCAGCCGCCGCCGAGGATCCAGCTGCCCTCCGGCAGGGTCGTCGCCTTTTCGCGAACGATGCGCAGCCATTCCGCCTTGTCCTCGATCTCCGAGAGGTCGACGCCGACGGCGAATCCGGCACCGGAAACGAGGTGCGTGTGTCCGTCGACGAAGCCAGGCAGTATCGTCACGGCGCCGGCATCGATCAGCTCCGTTTCGTCGCCGGCGAGGTCGCGCATCGCATCGCTGGAGCCGATCGCAACAAATCGTCCGCCGGAGACGGCGAAACCTTCGGCTCGCGGCAGGTTCGAATCCGCTGTACGCACATCGGCGTTGAAAACGACGAGGTCGGGCGCGTCGACGCGCGATCGATCACTGCATCCGACCAGCAAGGTTGCGACGAGCGCCGGCACCGCCGGCACGCGGCGCAGGCAGGACAGGAGTGAAAGCATGTTGTTGTTATTCCGGTCGGTCGCGAGAACGACTCATTATAGGGGATGCCATTCTCTCGCGTCGGCCGATTGTCGGTCAGGTACGATTACCTCGCCGGCCGATATAAGCGTCGGAAATATGGGAAAAAATCCACTGGAATGCTGGCTTTCGGCGGCGCTTTTTCCTACTCTGGGCAGCGCCGCAGCCGCTGTCGCGGAACGTGCGGATTCGAGTCGGGAATGTTCATGATGCAACACGTACGGGCCGTGACGGGACGGTCACTATTCTTGCTGTCGTTGGCGCTGTTTGCAGCGACGCACGGCCGGGCGCAGGACGACGATCTCGACGAAATCGTCGTTACTGCGACGCGGCTCGAAGACGCGGTGCGCGACGTCGCGCGTTCGATCTCGGTCGTCGACCGTGAGCGCATCCAGAACGGTACCCAGCAGCTCGGCCTCGATGAGGCGCTGGCCGGTGTTCCCGGTCTCTACATGCAGAATCGATTCAACTTCGCGCAGGATCTGCGCATCTCCCTGCGCGGATTTGGTGCGCGCTCGAGCTTCGGAATTCGCGGCATTCGTGTTTATGTGGACGGAATCCCGGAAACGCTCCCCGACGGGCAGGCGGGCGTCGACAGCATCGACCTTGGTTCGGCGCAAAGCATCGAGGTACTGCGCGGCCCGTCTTCGTCGCTGTACGGCAATGCCGCAGGCGGCGTCATCGCGATTACCAGTGAATTGGGCAGCGAGTCGCCTTTCGTCGAAGGGCGCATTGCAGCGGGCGAATTCGGCTACCAGCAGTACCAACTCAAAGCCGCCGGCGCGGTCGGTCGTGCCGATTACCTGTTCAACGTTTCGCATACCGAGCTGGACGGCTTCCGGGAGCACTCGCACGCCCGCGGCAGCCTGCTCAATTCCAAACTGTCGCTGCCGGTCGGCAACGACGACCTGACGCTGTCACTGAACCTGACCGACCAGCCCGTCGCCGACGATCCCGGCGGCATCAATGCGGCGCAGGCTGCCTCCGATCCCGGCTCGGCGAGGCTGCAAAACGTGCAGTTCGACGCCGGCGAGGAGTTGTCGCAGCAGCGCCTCGGCGCCGTGTACGTTCGCGATCGTGCGGCAGGCACTTTGCAGCTCCGCAACTATTACGTTTGGCGCGACTTTGCCAACAAGCTGCCGTTCACCGGCGGCGGTGCCGTCGACCTGGAGCGGTTCTTCTACGGCTTCGGCGCGCAGTACACGCTGGGCGATTCACTGCCCGATTCGCTGGAGCTGACGTTCGGCGTCGACTACGACAACCAGGACGACGATCGCCTGCGCTTCGACAACAATAATGGAGTACTCGGCGCGCTTGTATTCGACCAGAACGAAAGCGTCGACAGCGTCGGCGTATTCGCACAGGGGCGTGTGCAGCTAAACGATGCCTGGTCCCTCCTTGCCGGCCTCCGCTACGACGAAATCTCCTACGACGTCAGCGACCGGTTCGTTTCTGACGGCGACGATTCCGGCACCCTCGACTTCAGCGAGCTCAGCCCGTCGCTTGCGCTCAACTACCGCATGCGTGACGGTGTGCTGTTCGCCTCGTTCAGCAGCTCGTTCGAGACGCCGACCACGACGGAACTCGCGAACCCGGATGCCAGCGGCGGATTCAACCCGGCGCTGGATGCGCAGACGGCAAACAATTTCGAGATCGGCTTCAAGCGCAGCAACGGATCGCTGTATTACGAGGTTGCCGTGTTCACGATCGATCTCGACGACGAGCTGGTGCCGTTCGAACTGGCCGCGTTCCCGGGCCGGACCTTCTTTTCCAACGCAGGCAGCTCGAGCCGAACCGGCCTGGAAACGGCGCTTGCCTGGCGGCACGAATCCGGGCTGCAGGTCGACGCGTCGTGGACCTGGTCGGATTTCGAGTTTGATCGCTTCATCGACGAAAATGGCAGCGATTTCAGCGGCAATCGCCTGCCCGGCCAGCCGCGCCAGCACGGTTACCTGGGGCTGCGCTACGCCGCCGAATCGGGTTTCACCGCCGCATTCGAGGCCTTCCATTCCGGCGACCTGTATGCGAACAACGCGAATTCTGCGGAAGTCGACGCCTACACGGTCGCCAACCTGCGCCTCGGCTACGAATTCGAAAACGGCAACTGGCTGCTGCGCCCGTATCTCGGCATCAATAACCTGTTCGACGAGGACTACAACAGCAACATACGCATCAACGCGTTCGGTGGGCGCTATTTCGAACCGGCGCCGCCGCGTTACGTTTATGCGGGCATCGTCGTGAACTTCAGCCGCAGCGGCACGTAAAACGATCGCGTACAGGATCGGGGGAGCCATGCAAAGACTATCCGTGCTGTTCGTCGCCGCAGCGCTCGCGGCCTGCAGCAACGAACCGGCTGACGAGCAGCCCGTCGCCGACCTCGTATTGACCAACGGCAATGTCGTCACGGTCGACGAATCGCTGCCGCGAACAGAGGCAATTGCCATCGTCGGTGACCGCATCGCCGCGGTAGGCGCGGCCGCCGAGATCGAACGCTGGATCGGCGACGACACGGAGGTCATCGATCTGGCCGGACAGACCGCGATTCCGGGCCTGATCGAGGGCCACGGCCACTACACGAGTTTCGGCGGCTCGCTCCTGATACTCGATTTTCGCTACGCGAAGAGCTTCGCCGAGATCGTGTCGATGGTCGCCGCAGCGGCGGCGGAAACGCCGGCGGGCGAGTGGATCGTCGGCCGCGGCTGGCACCAGGACAAGTGGGAGACGAAAGAAGAAACGCTCGTCGAGGGCCTGCCGGTCCACGATTCGCTGAGCGCCGCCACGCCCGACCATCCGGTCATGCTGATCCATACCAGCGGCCACGGCGTATTCGTCAATGCAAGAGCGATGTCACTGGTCGAACTCGGCGACGACACGGTACCGCCGGAAGGTGGCGAGATCGTGCGTGACGCGAACGGTCGCGCGACCGGCATGATGCGCGAGGCGGCGCAGGACATTTTTCGCGAGGCGTATTCCGGCCACCAGGGCCGCCGGCCCGCGGGCGTTGCCGAGGCGGAGATGCGGCGCATGATCACGCTGGCGGGCGAGGAGTCGCTGCGCCATGGCATCACGTCGTTCCAGGACATGGGCACGACGTTTGCCGAGGTCGACCTGATCAGGACCATGGCCGGGGAAGGCAATCTGCCCGTACGCCTGTACATGGCGTTCGAGGAACAGGCCGACGACATGCGCGGCCGCCTCGACGAATACCGCATGATCGGCTACGGCAACAATTTCCTCACCGTGCGCACGATCGGCGAGAAGGTGCTCGACGGCGCGCTCGGCACGCACGGCGGCTGGCTGCTCGAACCGTACGCCGACCTGCCGCGCAGCTACGGCCTGAATGTGGTTCCGATCGAGGAAATCGAGGCATCGGCCGAACTGGCGATGCAGCACGACTACCAGATGGCGATCCAGGGCATCGGTGACCGCGCCTACCGCGAACTCCTTAACATCTACGAAGCGGAATTCGCAAAGCATCCCGACAAGACCGACCTCCGCTGGCGCATCGAGCACGCACAGGTTATTCACCCCGACGACGTCACACGCACCGTCGAACTGGGCGTGATCCCCGCATTCCAGGGCATATTCGCCTGCTCGGACGGTCCGTGGGTCGTCGATCGCCTCGGTCCCGAACGCACCCGCGAGCGCGGCTACATATTCAATACGCTGGCTGAAGCCGGCGCCGTGCCGACGAACGGCACCGACCCACCCGTCGACGAAATCGACCCGATCGCGAGCTTCCACTGCTCGGTAACGCGCATTCTCCCCGACGGCACGAAGTTCCAGCCGCAAGAAGTCTATTCGCGCGAGCGCGCGCTGTACTCCTACACGATGGGCAACGCGATCGCTGCGTTCGAGGAAGACATCAAGGGCTCCCTGACGCCCGGCAAGCTGGCCGACATCACGGTCCTGTCGCAGGATCTCTTGACCGTGCCGGACGAGGCGATCATGGACACCGAGATCGTCATGACGATCATCGGCGGCCGCGTCCGCTACCGCGACGGCGAAATCGTCGACTGATATTTCGCCCGGCGGGCGACTTGCCCACTCCCGTCATTGCGAGGCCCGAAGGGCCGCGGCAATCCAGCGTATCCCGATCATTTAGCCGCGCCCTGCGGGAAGTCGTTTCGGGGTACGCCCTTGATACGTCCCTGTAGGCTCGTGGGCCGGCCGTCCCTGGCCGGCCACGCCCCCGAAACGACCACCCCGCAGACCGCGGCTTCCCACTCCTGAACGGGGTGGTTCTCCTGTCGCTGGCACCT
>CALKYK010000552.1 GCA_938003715.1 uncultured Gammaproteobacteria bacterium | reverse complement strand
GCTTTTCGAGGAAGAAAGACATACCCGGTGGTCGCCGCCAACGTGACGACTGGGCGCAGGCCGCGCTGGAAGTGCGTCCGAGTGCGGCGATCCGGTCGGGCGGTACGTAGTCGAAGATGAACGTGATGCGATCCTCGTCGCCCTTGTTCATGACCGAGTGGCTCGGCTGATTGTTGATCTCGTAGGCTTCGCCGACCTTGAACTGGTAGGGGCGGCCGTCGATCATGAAACGCACGCGCGGGTTGGTTGTGATCGGGATGTGGATGCGGTGGCCGACGTGGAACGACGGGTGCTTGTCGACGTGCGGCGTGATCACGTTGCCGGCCAGGAGCTTCGCCGCCATCGCGCGAATGACGGTGCCGCCGGGCGGATAGAAAGTCTCGACGATGTGGTTCATCAGCGGCAGCGCGGTGTCGGCGAGGCGCGGCCAGCCGGGCTCCTGCTTGACGACGATGTCGGGCCACCGGTCGAGGTCGACGAACAGAACGACGATCGACTGCGTCGCGTGATGCACCTCGAATTCTTCCTGGCGGTACTTGTCCTCGTTCCACGCGACGTCTTCCTGGGCGAGGATCGCGTCGCGCAGCGGGCCGATGTCGATCGGGCCGAGTTCGCGCAGCGGGGTATCGATGTTCATGGCGTCATTCTTGACCGGTTCTCAGGGCCTGCGAACGTGACAGGACATAATCGCGGATCGCTTCCGACTCCTCGATGCTGATTTCGACGGAGGGCATGCCGTTCATGCGCTTGGACCCGCCGACGACGATTGCGTGCCACGCTTCGTGCGTCGCCTGGTCCGACCAGCGCAGGTCGGGCACGGAGCCGTTGGCCCTCGCGACGGCATCCTTGCCGTGGCAGCCGGAGCACATCCAGTTGTAGTAGGCCTTGCCGGTCGCGATGGTTTCCGCGTCGGCGTCGAGTTGCGGCTGTTCCGGCAGCGGCCGCCGCGCGATTGATGGCAGCGGAACGTCCGCTTCACCGCCGAGGCTGAATGCGAGCAGCCGGGTCGGGCCCTTGGCGTCGTCGGTCTGGTGCATCTGCGGGTAGTAGAACTGCACGCCGCCAGAGGCGCCGATCGGAATCAGCACGTACTGCGTGCCGTCTTGGCGGTAGCTGACCGGGGCCGCGTTGATCGCCGAGCCGGTGATGACGCTCCACAGCCGCTCGCCGCTGTCGGCCGCATAGGCTTCGAAGCGACCCTCGCCATTGCCCTGGAACACCAGGTTGCCGGCCGTTGCGAGCACGCCGCCGTTCCAGGCGAGGGCGTGGTGCACGGTCCAGCGCACGGCGCCGGTTGCCGCATCGATGGCCACCAGCTTGCCGGGGCTGTGCGGGCGGCCGTCGACTTCCGTCAGCATCAGGTTGTAGTCGTCGTATCCGCCTTCGCCGTCGGGCGTAACGACGGACGGCACGTCGACGACCGGGATGTAGGACAGGCCGAGCCCGGGGTGAAAGGCCATCGGGTTCCAGCTGTGCGCGCCCCACATGTTCGGCCATACCAGCACCGTCTCGCCGACCTCTGCCTTCCAGAACTCGCCGGCGGCGTCGTAGACCGGCCGCCCCGTTTCCATGTTGATGTGGCTCGCCCAGTTGACCTTCGCGAACCTGCCCGCGGACAGGAGTTCGCCGCTGCGCTTGTCGAGCGCGTAGTGGAATCCGTTTTTCGGCGCAATGAGCACCGCGTCGCGGCGTTCGCCGCCGATTTCCAGCTCGGCAACCGCGATGTTCATTGTCGCGTTGTAGTCCCAGCTGTCCTGCGGCACGGTCTGGTAGTGCCAGACGTACTCGCCGGTGCTCGCGCGCACCGCTACGATCGACGACAGGAACAGGTTGTCGCCGCCTCCGGGGGTGCGCTGTTCGTAGACGTACGGCACCGCGCCCGAGGTGCCGAAGAACAGCAGGTCCGAGTCGGGGTCGTAGGTCATCTCGTTCCAGCTATTGCCGCCGCCGCCGAATTTTTCCAGCGTGTCGCCGGACCAGGTCTTCGCCGCCATCTTCAGCGCCGGCGTGTCGTTTTCTTCCGGGTTGTCGCTCGGGACGATATAGAAGCGCCAGGCGAGGTCGCCGCTTTTCCCATCGTAGGCGGACACATAGCCGCGGTTCTTCTCCTCGGACTCCGACCCCGCGTTGCCGACGAACACCTTGCCGCCACCGACGTAGGGGGAATCGGAGATGCCGTAGCCCTGTGCGGGGTCGCAGGTCCGGCGGGTCCATTCGACGCGCCCGGTCGCCGCGTCGAGCGCGATCAGCCGGCAGTCGGCCGTGGTCGCATACACACGACCGTCCCAGACGGCGACGCCGCGGTTGACGCGCGCGAGCCACGACAGCCCGGGCCGCTCGGCGAACGCGGCTTTGACTTCGGGATCGTAGCTCCAGAGAGTACGGCCGCTGCCCGCATCGACTGCGAATACGACCGAGAACGCGCCGGACAGGTAAATGACGCCGTCGACGACGATCGGCGTTGCGGAAATGCCGTCGGGAACCGGCATGTCGACGGCCCAGGCGAGGCCGAGTCGATCGACGTTTTCGTCATTGATGTCGGACAGCGGGCTGAAGTGGTCGCCGCGAAAGCTGCCGCCCTTGACGAACCAGTTGTCGCCTTTCGCCGCCTCGGCAATGACCCGCGCTTCGGTGACGTTGCCGGCCGGCAGCGCGGCGGGTCCGTACAGGAAACAAAAGAACAACAGCAGTATTCGGCGTCGCATGTGTCCGCTGCCATTTCGTCGAGGCGCGTATTGTAGCCGTATTGCGCGTGCTATGGTTCCACCGGTTCGGGGAGCGGAGACCGGTTCGCGCATGACGCTGCTACGTCGCTGGCTGATCATGTTCGTGCTCGCGTTCTCCGGCGGCATCATCTTCCTGTTGCCGTTCCTGCGCGAGGTCTACTACCGGCCGATGGCCGACGCGCTGCAGCTATCGAACACCGAACTCAGCGTGCTGATGAGCACGTTCGGCTTCACGTCGATGCTGGCCTACTTCCCCGGCGGCTGGCTGGCCGACCGGTTATCGCCCCGCAAGCTGATCAGCGTGTCGCTGCTGACGACCGGCATCGGCGGCCTGTACTTTGCGACGTTTCCGTCGTATGCGGTCAGCATCGCGATCCACGCGTTCTGGGGTGTCAGCATCACGCTCCTGTTCTGGGGTGCGATGATCCGCGTGACGCGCAACTGGGCGCCGCCCGAAGAGCAGGGACGCGCGTTCGGCATACTCGAGGCGCTGCGCGGCGTCGGCGAGGTCGGACCACATGCGGCACTGCTCGCGGTGTTCGCCTGGCTCGGCAGCACCGAGCAGGCGCTGTCGGTCGTGATCAACCAGCTGTCGATCGCGATCATCGTGCTCGGCGTCGTTTCGTGGTTCGTCATCGAAGACGTGAAGCGGGACGCGGGGCGTGCGCAGAAGCGGGTCGGGCTGGACGACATCGTCACCGTGCTGAAAATGCCGGTGATCTGGCTGATTTCGGTCGTCGTGATGGCGGCGTACTGCGCCTACTGGGGTTCGTTCTACTTCACGCCGTATGCGACGGACGTGTTCATGACCAGCGCAGCGATTGCCGGCGTCATCAGCGTCGGCCGCCAGACGCTCAAGTTCTTCGCCGCCGTCATCGCGGGATTCGTCGCCGATCATTTCGGCATATCGGTGTCCGTCGCGGTGCTGTTCGTCGTGCTCATCGCGAGCTTCCTGGGCTTTGCGGTCCTGCCCGGCGACCCGTCGATGTTCATGCTCATGCTGGTCAACGTGGCGATCGCGGGCATCGCGATCTTCGCGCTGCGCGGCATCTATTTCGCGCTGCTGGAAGAGGGCGGCGTGCCTCTCGCGGTGACCGGCACGGCCGGCGGAATCGTGTCGGCGGTCGGCTTCACGCCGGACGTGTTCATGCCGCTTCTGGGCGGCGTGCTGCTGGACGCGTACCCGGGCGTCGAGGGGTACCGGTATTTCTACCTTGCCGTGGCCGGCATCTGCACCGCCGGGCTCGTTGCTGCACTGACGATTCGTGCGCGCTACGCGCGCCCGCCGTCGACCGACGGCATACAGTCCTAAAGCGGATCCCGGTAAGTTCTGACGGGCGGCAGTTCCGCGCCGGTCAGGCCCGCCGGTTTTTCCTCGCCGACGACCGGCATGCGCAGCGTGCCGATGCCGTCGATCGTTGCGGTGATCTGCTCGCCGGGCTTCAGGAACCGCTGCGCACCGCGCACCGCCGTGCCCATGCCGACGCCGCCCGAGGTGCCGTTGTTGATGACGTCGCCGGGGTACAGCGTGATGATCGACGAGCCGTACTCGATCAGTTCCCACAGCGAATGTATCATGTCGCCGGCAGTGGCTTCCTGCATCTGCTCGTCGCCGATGCTCAGCGTCTGGCGCAGGATCTCCATCGGGTTGCCGTAGAACTCCTTCGGCACGATCCACGGGCCCTGCGGCGCGAACGTGTCATGCCCCTTGCCGACGAACCAGTCGCTGGTGAAAGACGCGCCGCCGGGCGGGCGGCCGCCACGGTCGGAAATATCGAGTGTGACCATGTACCCGAAGACGTGCTGTTCGGCGTCGTTCGCGGAAATGTACTTGCCGGTGCGCCCGATCACGGCGCCGAGTTCGACTTCCCAGTCGGTGCGGTCGCGGCCCCAGGGAATGACGACCGGGGTCCCGTTGCCGACGACGGCACCGCGGCTGGGCTTCAGGAACAGGTACGGCACGCCGCGGTTCTCGCGCCGCTGCCTCCGCGCTTCGCGGCGCGCTTCCTCGGTGCCGGATTCGTCGACGTGGCTGTAGAAATTGACCGCCGCATTGAGGATCTTGCCGGGATACATGATCGGCGGCAGCGTGCGCACGTCGTCGACGTCGTGCACGAACGCGGCGCGGTTGCGGCCGAGCATGTCGTGCGCGTTCAGGTGATTGACGATTTCGTACAGGCGTTTCCTCACGCCGTAGTCGTAGCGCTCGATCAGTTCGATCATGTCGCCCGGCATCGGCAGCGCGGGATAGGCGTCGTGTTTTTCGAGCGCGGCATTCGCGGCGTCGAGTTCGACGATCAGGCTGTCGCGCAGCACGAGGCCGACCTGCGCGTCGCCGCCAATCTCGAACGTGCCGACCTTGAACGGTTCGGCGATCTGCATGTCGTCGGCGATGGCCGGCGCGGCGATGATAACGAGCAGCACGAGCAGCTTGCGCATTGGAATCCCCCGGTTTCGTTGTTGTTTCAGCTACCGCACCGGTTGTACTGGCGGCCCCGGGCACTGTCAAGGAAGCTACAATGTGCTGCGTTGATCGCCGCGCAAACGGGTTCTACACTGCCCTGCCTCCTTTAAATACAAGAACACGATGAGCGAGCCTTGGGGACCCCACGACGTCGGCGGACTGGACGCCGGGCCGGTCGATACGTCCGAGCACGACACCGCCTACTGGGAATGGCAGATCGATGCGATGGTCAGGCTGGCGCTGAAGAAAGGTCTGATCAGCGATTTCGCCGAGCTGCGTGACGGCATCGAAAAGCTCGACGCGGACGACTACGAACGCTGCAGTTACTACGAGCGCTGGGCGAAGGCGCTCGCGTACGCGCTGGTCGATCGCGGCGTCGTGAACCGCGAGCAGCTGGACGGCAAGGTCGCGACGATCCGCGCGCGGCAGAAAGGCCAGGCGCTGTCGTGAGCGAAGCGCAGTTCGGCGTGGGCCAGCGCGTGCGCATCGCCGACCGCACGCCGCCGGTGCACCACCGCGTGCCGTGGTATGCGAAGGGCAAGACTGGCATCGTGGTGCGCGTGTGCGAGACGCACGGCGAACCGGAGAAGTTCATCCGTGGTGACGGCAAGCCGGCGCGGCGACTCTATCGCGTACGTATCGCGCAGCGGGACCTGTGGTCCGACTACGCCGGCTCGGCGGACGACAAGCTCGACATCGAGATCTTCGAACACTGGCTGGAGCCTGCAGAATGAGCGAACACGACCATCATCACGACCATGCGCGAACGTTCCAGCCCGACCACCCGGAACCGACGACGGATGCCGCACGCGTGGGCCTCGCGCTGCGCGAACTGCTGATCGAGGCCGGGCACTATACGGCGCAGGAAGAGCAGGCGGTGATCGCCGCGATGCAGGGCGCGTCGCCGGCGAACGGCGCAAGAATCGCGGCGCGCGCCTGGGCGGACGAAGGTTACCGGCAGCGCCTGCTCGACAACGCAGCCGAGGCGATACACGAACTCGGTTTCGACCTCGCGCCGTACGAGTTCACGGTGCTGGAAAACACCGAGCGCGTACACAACGTCATCGTCTGCACGCTGTGTTCGTGCTATCCGCGCGCGCTGCTCGGCATGTCGCCGGCGTGGTACAAGTCGAAGAGCTACCGCGCGCGGGTCGTCCGCGAGCCGCGCAAGGTGCTTGCCGAGTTCGGCGTGGAGCTCGACGACGACGTCGAAGTGCGGGTACACGACTCGACCGCCGAGCTGCGCTACATGGTACTGCCGCAGCGGCCGGCCGGCACGGACGGCTGGAGCGAGGAGCGCCTGGCGTCGCTCGTCACGCGCGATGCGCTGATCGGCACGCAGCGGGAACTGCCGCTGCCGGAGGAGCAATGACATGCGTCGATTCACTCTCTGTTTCCTGGCAATGATCCTCGCGGCAACGCCGCTTTTCGCACAGGAAGAAGCGTCGCCGCCCTGGCACTGGACCGATGCCGAAATCGAGGCGGCGGTGAACAAGGTGCGCGCCGGGCGCGACCTGAATCCCGATAGCTGGCCGGGCGGCGCGCGTGTCGCGGTGCTGCTGTCGTTCGACGTCGACAACGAGACGATCTGGCTGCGGAACGGCGACACGAACGTCGGCGGCCTGTCGCAGGGCGAGTACGGCGCGCGGGTCGCGCTGGGCCGCGTTCTCGACCTGCTGGACGAGCACGACATCGCCGCGAGCTTTTTTGGTCCCGCGGTGAGTTTTTCGCTCGCGCCCGACATGATCACGCGCATCCAGGCGTCGGGCCGGCACGAGATCGGTATTCACGGCTGGATACACGAACGCAATGCGACGCTGCCGCGCGACGAGGAGGAGCGGCTGCTGCGCAAGGCGATCGAGCGCATGACCGAGCTGACGGGCGAGCGCCCGGTCGGCTACCGCGCGCCGTCGTGGAATTTCTCCGACAGCACGCTGGAGCTGCTGATGGACATGGGCTTTCTCTACGATTCTTCGCTGATGGCGGACGACCGGCCGTACGAGATCGTCGCGAACGGCGAGCCCACCGGGTTCGTCGAGCTGCCGGTCGACTGGATACTGGACGACGCGCCGCTGATGAACCCGCTCGGTGAGCGGTACTCGAACCCGCGCGACGTGCTGCAGGTGTACATCGACGAGTTCGACGTCGCTTACGAAGAGGGCACGACGTTCGTGCTGACGATGCACCCGCACTACATCGGCCACCGCTCCCGCATCGTCGTGCTGCGCGAGCTGATCGAACACATCAACACGAAGCCGGATGTCTGGTACGGCACGCACGAAGCGGCGGTGCGCTGGGTGCGCAAGCAGGCTGGGATGGACTGACGTGTCGCTGCGAACGCGCAGGTTGCTGCTGGCGATCGCAGTGCTCGGTGCCTGCACCGAGTCGCCGCCGCCCGGTGAGCCCGAGCTTGCCTTCCAGTCGGAGCTGCAGACGCGCCTGATTACGGCGGTGCCCGGCGACGTGATCACGATCCCGGCGGGCGTGCACCGCATGACGCGCGGCCTGTCGCTCACGGTGTCGGGTGTGACGATACGCGGCGAGGGCATGGACCGGTCGATCCTGTCCTTCGCCGAGCAGGTGCAGGGCGCCGAAGGGTTGCTGGTAACGGCCAGCGACTTCACGATCGAGGATCTCGGGATCGAGGACGCCGCGGGCGATGCGCTGAAGATCAACGAGGGGGAGAACATCGTGATCCGGCGCGTGCGTACCGAGTGGACGAACGGTCCCCACGAGGACAACGGTGCCTACGGTATCTACCCGGTGCAGACGAGAAACGTGCTGGTCGAGGACTGCGTCGCGATCGGCGCGTCCGATGCCGGCATCTACGTCGGGCAGTCGCAGAACGCAGTGGTACGCAACAATCGCGTCTCGCAGAACGTCGCCGGCATCGAGATCGAGAACACGATCGGCGCGGACGTGTACGGCAACGAAGTCACGGCCAATACCGGCGGCATCCTCGTGTTCAACATGCCCGACCTGCCGCAGGAAGGGCACAGCACGCGGGTGTACGGCAACCGCATCGTCGCGAACAACACGGATAATTTCGGCGCGGCGGGTACACCGGTAGCGAGCGTGCCGGCGGGGTCGGGGATCCTGGTCAACGCGAACGATCGCGTCGAGATTTTCGACAACGACATCGCCGACAACCGGACCGCCAACGTCATTATTTCGAGCTACTACTCGACGGGTTACCAGGGCAGCCTCGACGTGCTCGAGGGCTACGACCCGTACCCGGAATCGATCTATATCTACGGCAACCGCTTCTCCGGCGGCGGCGATGCGCCGGACGGGCTGGACCTGCAGGCTTTGCGGCTCGCAGTCTTCGGCATCGGCGGCAGCCTGCCGGACGTGCTGTGGGACGGCTACGTCAACGCGGACAAGGTCGATGCGGAAGGCAAACTGAAACCGGAATACGCGATCTGCGTCGACAACGGCGACGCGGAAGTGCTCAACGCCGACATGGGCAACGGCAGCGAGACGATCGAGGTTGGATCCGTGGCCCATCAATGCGCGCACGAAAAACTGCCGCCGGTGGCGCTCGACCTGCCGTCCCGATGACGGTGCGAAAGGCCGGCATTTTCGCGGCGCTCGTTGCGCTGGCCGGTGTCGGCTGCGCGCCCGAACCGGGGCCGGTGCGAGCCCGGCTGGACCCAGACCTCCGATGCCTCCC
>CALKYK010000551.1 GCA_938003715.1 uncultured Gammaproteobacteria bacterium | reverse complement strand
AACTGAAGGCGCCGTCCTCGTTTGCGAATAGATTTCTGCACACGTTTCGCCGGATCAGGGCGAGTGTCATCGATGCACTGTTACTTCGAAGCGGCTGTCAAAGCCGGTATCGCGCCAGGTCACGTACGTCAGCAGGAAATAGACGTGCATCAGCAGCGCGAACGCCCATTCGATCATGTTTTCCGCCGGGTCGGGATCGGCCAGCGTCGCTTTCAGCAGCAGGTTCAGCGCGCCGAGCGCGAACGGCACCAGGGCCAGACCCAGCTGCACGCGCGCGACTCGCGCGACGCTCGGCAGGCGCAGCGTACGCGCCAGCGACAGGCTGTTGCGGGCCAGCAGGATTTGCGCCACGACCGTAAACAGAAAATACAGGTACACGCCGAAGCGGCGCATGAAGTTGTAGACCGGCCCGTCGGTGCCGAGAAACGTCACGTAGATGATCAGCGCCAGCGCTCCGGCAACGCCCAGCGCCGCCATTACTGCGCCGGGTTTGCCGTTGCCGCCGGCGGCACGATTCAGCGCCCGCAGCCAGGCCGCTGACGCGAGCCAGTACAGCACCATGATGACCCACTCGGACATCATCGCCGCCTTGAACACGAACGTCGATGGCGGATAGCGACCCGTCGCGCTGATCGATACGCAGCCGTCGACGTAGGGGAAGCAGGGGGGGAACACACCGGCGACGATCGCGATGGCGAGACTCGAGTGAATCGCGACGATCGGCAAGAGGCCGGTCACAAGCGGGAGCAGGCGCAGCATGGGCCGAAGCATAACGCCCCGGATGTTAGAATGCCGAGGCCCTGAGGAACGACTCCGAATTATTCGAATAAAAGGGGGGGTTCTATGACTATCGTCGATCTGTGGCTGCCGATCGTGGTATCGGCGGCCGTCGTCTGGGTCGCGAGTGCGATCATCTGGATGGCGCTGCCGTGGCACAAGACGGACTATGCGGCCACGCCCAACGAGGAGGCGGTGCGTGCCGCGCTGTCAGGCCTTTCACCCGGGATGTACAACGTGCCGCACTGCGTCGACCAGAAGCAGCTGCAGGATCCGGAGATGCAGCGCAAGTTCGAGGAAGGTCCGCTGGCATTCATCACCGTGTTGCCGAAAGGCCTGCCGCCGATGGGAAAAAATGTTGCGCTGAGCTTCGTCTTCTATCTGGTCGTCGGCGTCATCTGTGCGTACGTCGTCTCGCGCACCGTTGCACCCGGCGCGGATTACCTGTCCACGTTCCGGGTTGCGGGCACCGTCGCATTTGTCGCGTACGGACTTGGCTACTTCCAGGAGACGATCTGGTTCGGGCGGCCGATGTCGGCAACCGCGAAATCGCTCCTCGACGCGCTGATCTACGGGCTTCTGACCGGCGGCGTGTTCGGCTGGCTGGCGTAGGCCGCTAGCGGCCGAGATCGACGCGCAAGCCGGCGTAGGCGGAGCGTGACGCGGTCCGGAAGCCGAATACCTGCTCGTAGTCCTCGTCGAGCAGGTTGGTCGCTCGCGCGAACACCGACAGCCGATCGCTGACGTCATAGCTTACGGCCAGGTCGAGCAGCCAGTACGACGGCAGTGCGACGATCGCAGCCGGTTCCGGGAACGGTGGAAAATAGCGGTCGAACCGCGTTCCGCCGTAATCGGCGGCAAACGAAACGCGTGCGCGATCGTCGAGCAGCTGAAGCGTCGCGGCGACGCTGCCGCTGTGTTTCGGCCGCCTCAATTCGATCGTGCCGGCACCGTTATCGGGCTGCGATGCGTCCGTATACGTGTACGTCGCCTGCAGCTCGACGTTGTCCCTCGGGTGCAGTCGAGCGCCCCATTCGACGCCCTGGCGGCGGCTCTTGCCCGCCAGGTTCTCGGCCGTGAAAAGAAACGTGGCCGGATCGAATGCGAAGCCGTTGATCTCGTCCTCGAGATCCTGGCGGAACAGCGTGACGGTCAGTCGCAGCGCGTCATCCGAAAAGCGATGTTCCGCGCCGACTTCGTACGACATCGACGACTCCGGTTCCAGTGTCGGATTGCCGGCGAACTGTGCGGGAAAGAAGCCGAAACGCTCGATGAACGTCGGTGCTTTCTGCCCGGTACCGGCGCTTGCCGACAGGCGCAGTGCATCGGTGGCCTGCCACGACAGAGCAAGACGACCGGTCAGGGCGTCCTCGAAATCACTGTTGTCGTCGTAGCGAACGCTGGCCAGCCAGGTGACGCCTTTTCCGAGCCGCGCCTGGTAGTCGGCGACGACGCTGGCAACGTCGATCGCCTGGTCCTGGTTCGGATCGCCGAACGACACCAGTCCACGCTGGCGAAATTCGGTGCGTTCGTGTTCGAGCGCAAGCGCCAGCAGGTCATCGCCGAAACGGATGTCGGCCTGGTATCCCAGTCGAAAGCGATCGGATGCCGTCGATGCGCTCCATTGCCCGTCCGCGAGATTGCGATTGTCCGACTCGAAATATTGCGCAGTTGCCCTGTGTGTGACTCGTTCGCCGCTGCGCCAGGTGGTCGTGGCATTCAGATAGCGGCGTTTGCTTTCGTTGACCAGGTCGCCGTCGGTGGGCAGCCCGGTGCTGAAGAAATCGATCGGGTCGGCCTCGGTGGTGCCGTCGAGATAACGGGCGCCGAGCGTGAGGGACCGGTTGTCCGTAAGGTCGAATGCCGCATTGAGCGAGGTGCCGAGTATGTCTGAGCCGTCGCGTTCCGCACCGCTCCGGGAAATGTTCGTGCCGTCGGTATCGAGGTATTCGGCGCTGACGCCGAACGACCAGCGGTCGGCACCCGTTGACGCACGAAAGCCCGCGTTCGCCGTTTCGTTCGATCCCCCCTCGACATAGCCCCCGATGCGTTGCCGGCCATGCCCTTGCCGGGTAATGACGTTGACGACGGCGGCGACGGCGTCGCTGCCCCACAGCGCACTTTGCGGGCCGCGCACGATCTCGATGCGCTCGACATCGTTCGTCGTCAGGAATTCCCAGCGGAACTCGTCGCCACTGGCTGGATCGTTCGCGCGCATGCCGTCGACCAGCACCAGCACGTGGTTCGCTTCGGAACCGCGCACACGAACCTGGGTTTGCGTGCCGACGCCGCCGGTGTGCGACAGCGCGAATCCGGGCACGCTGCGCAGGATGTCGGTGACATAGCGCGCCTGGCGGTACTCGATCTCCTCGCGGTCGATCACCGTGACCGAACTGCCGACTTCCGGCGCCCGGATCGGGGCGCGCGACGCCGTGACGATGATGTTGTCGAGGTTTTCTGCGTCCGCCTCGTCGGCGGCACAGGCGAACGCGCCGGTCAGCAGGCAGGCTGCCGCCGGGCAAAGGATGCGTAGAAAAGACACGATGAGCTGCTCCCCCGCAACGCTCCCCGTGCATTGCGTCGATGCGTTCGGGGGAGGGGAGAGATCTTTCGGGATCTCCACGTCAACCGCCCGCCGCGATCGTATTGTGGACCGTTCGGCAGGCCGGTCTCCGGACTCATGAGGGGTTCGTAACCGCGTCGATCGCCTTCCCGCGCGTCATGCGCAGTGGCGTCGTGATCGACTGCCTCATTCACCGTTGCGGGGGCAGTGACGGGATTGTTTTCGCAAAGAAAAACGCACCGTCTTCCCGTTCGATGGCGACATCGCCATCCACCTGCCGGGTTCACGGCGAACGATACGTCACGCCACTGGGCAGTTCAACCAGGCGCGTTCAGTCGTCGATCGCCGACGACAATTGCAGCACGTAGTCGTCGGGATCCCGGATCTGCAGGATGTCGATGCCGTGCGCCTCGTGGCGAACGATGCGCGGCCGTTCCCCGGTTGCGGTTTCGAGTCGATCCGCGATCTCGTTGACGTCCGGCACGCGAAACCCGACCTTGAAAAAGCCGAGCGGGCGATCTGCCTCGCTGGCGCGGGCGTCGCGGATGAGTTCCACCGCGAGTGCGTCGCTCTCGAGATTGACGATGCGCCATCGGCCGTCCGGGTGCTCGTTATCGTCCCTTAAGGTGAGCCCGAATGTGTCCCGGTAGAACCTCGAAGACACATCAATATTGTCAGTCAAGACTGCGAAATAAATAGGAAAACCAGTCTCAGCAGCCGCAGCGATCGGCGCTTCGTCCGCCGCTGCGGCGGCGCTGAGCAGAAGTGCGGCGAGGGCACCGCGGCAGGCGCCGGCGTGCCTGGATCGAAGCGCTCGCCGGCGGCCCCGGCCTATGGCTTCGCCGGCCATACGATGCTGAACGCACCGCGGATATCGCCGGTGCTGTAGCCGGTCGCCCGGTCATGCGGATATTCCGTTGCGATCTTTTCACGCATCGGGGCTGCGAGATTCGTCCCGTGGCACGCGAGGCAAAGGCCGGTGGTCGGAATGGCGCGCAGGTAGCGTGCGCTGCCGTCAGGAAGCGTTTCGAAGAATTCACGCTCCGAGCCGGCGTCGAAGCTCTCGAGTACTGCGGCCTGCCAGGGCTCGGGGGCGTTGGCCGGATTGCGGAACCTGAGGCTCGTGCGGCTCACGCGGGCGCCGTAGCGACGCGACAGGTCCGATGCGAGCTGCGGCGCGATATCGGCGCAGACGTTGATCGTCAGCTCGGGCCCGATGAAGGCGAGGGACTTCTGCAGTTCCTCACCCAGTTTCGCCGCGAACTCGTCGGCGATCGCACGGCTGGAAGCGACTGACGGCGCCTGGGCGCTCGCCGGCATTGCGAGGATCGCGCCCGCGATCAGCGCGAATCGCCTGACTGCGGCAACTCCGCGGCCCCGGATTGGCACTCCGGATTTCAATTGGAAGAAGGACATGTTGCTGTGGCCTCGGATCGCGTACGGCGATTCTACGCGCAAGTCAGCGGGTGTGTGCGCTGCCGTCCGGTGGGAAGGAACAGGCAGTCATACGGCCAATTCGAGGGACGAGGGCATGCTTTTGCAGGCAATTTGCCGTGTCCGTCAGTAATTTAACATAATATACATTATACGCATCTAAGGGTTGGCACCGAGCGCCGTCGTCAATCCGGATCGGAGTTGTCAGGCTTATTGCTGGAAGGATGCGTCGGACCGAACGCAGGTATCGACGGGTTCGGTGATGCCCAGCGCGTCGTACTCCGCCGTCCAGCATTCGTCGAATATCGAGCAGTAGCACGCCTGCATTTCCAGGCGCGGCAACGCTGCGGCAAGTTCAGCCGCGTGCTCCATGCTTTCGAGGCTGAAAATCGTGATGCGCCGCTCTGCGGGAATCGTGCGGCCATTGATCGTTGACTGACTGAGGCGAATGCCGTCCCGAGGTCCCAGCAGCGACTCGAGCGCCGCTCGCCACGTGGTATGCGGTTCCCCGTCGACGTAGACGCGAAAATCCTGTACGCGCGCCGGACCGATGCCGACGTTCTCCACCTGCAGGTTGACCCTGGTGTCCGACGAGTCCATGTCGTTGCCGTACAGGTACACCGAGCGGCTGACTTCGAGCACCAGCATAGTTGCGGCGCGCTGCTCCTGTCGCATCAGGCTGGCTTCGTAGATCGAAACGCCCAGCGCACAGGCGCCGACGACGACCGCGGATACTGCGACGACCATCTCGCTCGTGAGGCGGACACCGCTTCTGGCCGCCGTTTTACCGCCACCCTCATCGGCCGCCCGGTGTTTCCCGGCATGGTCAGGATCGGTTGTCATTGCGCCTAAATACACAAAAGTTGACGCCAAAGCGCAACCGTATCGCTGGTATCGCGGTGGCGGTCTTCTTTAAATCATTGATTTTATAAGAGTTTTCTTATTTCTGTTGCCGAATCGGGCCGTCCTGCCTCAACCAGCGGCCGCCAGGCCCGTGGTCGCGGCGCCGCTCGGAAAGTGCGCCACCTTCAGCAGCGCCCCGAGTCGCTGCACGAGATCGGTGAACTCCGCGTACTGGACCGGCTTGGTGAGAAACAGGTTGCAGCCCGCGCGGTAGCAGGCATTGATTTCGTCGGTGTCTGCCGAGGTCGACAGGACCACGATGGGATACGTGCGGCGAATGCGGCTGTCCTTGACGACCTGCAGCACGGCCAGGCCGCCCATTCCCGGCATGTTGAGATCCAGGAGCACCATAACCGGTGCGTCGCCCCCCGAGGGGTCCTCTTCGAGGTAATCGAGAAATTCCTGCCCTGAAGCGAAACGCAGGAGCTCGTTCGTCACGCCCGACTGGCGCAAATTCAGCTCGATCAGGTAGGCGTGCCCGTCGTCGTCGTCGACAATGCAAATTGGGCCCGTTTTCTTCATGCCGCCACCGTTTCCCGGCCGAGCAACTCGATCGGGAAAAAGACGAAGAAACTCGAGCCTTCACCGGCGATGCTGTTGCACCAGATCTTGCCGTTCAACCGCGACACCAGCGCCTTGCAGAAGCTCAGTCCGATGCCCTCGCCCGACGTGTCCTGACGACCGAATCGCCGGAACAGACCGAAGATCAGGTCCTGGTCTGCGACGTTGATACCGCGGCCGTTGTCCTCGACGCAAAGCGTCAGCCCGAATTCGTCGGTGACGGCCCGGATGCGGATCGAGAGCGGACGGTCGCCGTCGCGATACTTCACCGCGTTCGAGACGAGGTTGTTGGCGATGATCGACGCGGCCTCCTCGTCGATGATGACCGGCGGTGCGCTGTCGAGCTCGATCGAGACGTCGGCCGGATTGTGCTCGGTGACGTGCGACTCGATCACCGTCCTGAACAGCTTGCCGAGATCGATCGGCACCGGCTTCATCTCGTCACGTCCGCGCCGCGACAGGTGCAGGATCGTGTCCAGCTTCGATTCCATTCGCGAACTCGAATCCGCAATGAATTTCAGCGCCGTGGGCAGGCGCTTTTGCAGCAGGTCGGCGATTTCGGACTCGTCCAGGTCGACGTTCATCGTCGCCAGGTAGCCGGACAGCTCGCCATGCAGCCGTGTCAGCTCGTCCGAAAAGCCCAGGATGTTGATCAGTGGCGCGCGCAAGTCGTGCGAGATGATCGCCGCCAGGTCGCGCACCTCCTTGTTCGCGTGCACGAGTTTCGCGTTCGTTTCCTGCAGGTCGACGTTGCCCTGTCCAAGATCTTCGAGGGCGCCGTTCAGCTCCCTGGCAATCGTGCAGTAGGAACGGGCGAAGTCGCCGATTTCGTCGGCACGATGGACGGGCAGCGCGGACAGGTCGCCGTCGGTGCCCTGCTCCAGGATGGTTTCGTTCATTGCCTGCAGGGGACGCACGAAGCGACGTCCCAGTACCAGACCGAAAAGGGACGCAACCAGGACGAGAAGTACGGTTAAAAGGATGTTGTTGCGGTTCGTAGCCGCCAGGTCTGCATAGAGGACCTCGTGATCGGCGATGGTTGCGACGCGGAATACCTGCGGCGTGGCTGAGTCGCGCAACTCGCCTTCAACGAATTTGACAGCATAATCCCTTCCATCGACGGTGACGTTGTGCAAGGAATCCGAGCCGGGGCCGTCGGAAACGAGTTCCCGTATGGTCGCGTACACCTGCCCCCTGGCACCTCCCTCGCCTGCAATCGAGCCGACCGGATAGGTGTGCATGTTACCGGCGGCGTCGAAGATCACGGAATCCCAGTCGGGCTGCATGTAGTCGACTGCCGCATCGAGGGTCGGCTTGTAAGCCTTTTCAATGACAATGAGTCCGGCATCGTGACCGTCTGCATCGATCGCCGGCGTAACGGCGCGGAACGCCGACTGTGAAACCGCGGGTGAACCGCCTGCGATCTCTTTGCTGTCGACATACGAATACGAAATCTTCCCCGGCGCAAGCTGGTTCTTTATCTCCGCAATTTCCTGCGGAATCCCTGATGGCAGATCGGCCTCTTCGTAGGTTACATAGGACTCGCCGCTCAATTCGGTTCGGAAAATCTCACCTTCGAATTCGTCCGTTGAGTAGATACTGAGTCGCAGGTAATTTCGCGTGTCTGCCAGAATCGTGACAATCGTTCTGACCCTGCCGGCAGCCACGCCGGAATAATCCTGTTCTGCAGCATAGTGTTCCGGATGGTTGACCTCGGTCAGCAGAAATGTGACGCCTGGCGCCTTGCTGAGCAGCAGCACGTCCTCAGACAGCCGATTGAACTCCGCTTGAATCGCCACCGTCAGCATCTTCGTGTTCCCGATCAGCTTTTCGTTGTTGCGCTGTTCGAGCAATTCCTGCACTCGCAGGTGGTGAGTCACTGCGAAGAGCGTGGCAACGGCGGCGGCGAGTGCTGCGGTCAGCGCAATCACCTTGCCGGCAATGCGCAGGCGCAGAGCGGGTGGCCAGATTGTTCGCATTTCTTTCTTGTCCGGCGGCGGCTGGATCAGCCTATCTGCACGTCGCCGACCAGCTCAGCGGGGCCTGCAAAAGCGGTTTCAATGGCGTCAGCAAGCTGCGTGACGCCGAAAGGCTTTTCGATGAAGTGCACCGCGCCGAGCTGCTTTGCCCGCTCTCGCAGGCCTTCCTGCTTGCTCGCGGTAATGAAGATGATCGGCACCGACGACGTTTGCACGAGCTGCTGCAGGCGCTCGGCAACGACGAACCCGTCGCCCCCTGGCAGGTTGATGTCCAGGATCGCAACGTCCGGATTCGCTTTCCTGGCTTGCGCAACGGCCGTTGCGGCATCGGCAGCCGTAAATAGCTCGTAGCCCATCGCCTTGAGCGACATGCCGATCGCCAGCGAAATGCTCTGGTCGTCCTCGACCAACAGGATTTTTTTCATGAACCGTCTCCGTCTTATCGGTTATGCCGCTTTATCAATCGGCAGGTAGATTGTGAATGTGGTGCCCTCTCCCAGCTCGCTCGACACTTCGATCGTGCCGAGGTGGAGTTCGACGATTTCCTTGGCGATTGTCAGGCCGAGGCCGAGGCCGGCGCCCATCAGCGAATCGCCGACGTCGCTGACCTGGGAATCCTTCAGCGAAGAGGAGTACGTTCGG
>CALKYK010000550.1 GCA_938003715.1 uncultured Gammaproteobacteria bacterium | reverse complement strand
GGTTTTCGGCAGCGAACGGCCGATGCGCGGCATCTCGATGTCGGCGGTCGGGTCGGTGTCCCTCAGGCCTTCGCGCATGATGTAGCGAAAGAAACGGCGAAAGCTGGACAGCTGGCGGGCCGTGGAACGCGGCTTCGCACCGGATTCGACGCGCCCGGCGATGAACTCCAGCAGGTCCGCCTTTTCGGCCTTCTCGATCGGGATATTGCGTTCCTGCAGCGTGCGGCCGAGCGTCATCAGGTCCGCGCGATACGCACCGAGCGTATTCGCGGAAAGGCCGCGCTCCATCCAGATTGCATCGAGGAACCGGTCGACGAGCGCTTCGGAACTCGATTTCGGCTCGCCGGATTTGTCAGAATGACTCGTCGTCATATCGTCCATCTGTTGGTTGCCGTCCATGGCGCGCCCGGGAAACGAGTCGTCGACCTCGCGTACCGGCTGCTAACATGTCGCCGGACCCGGGGTGCCTGACAATCCGTAGCCCAAGCAACGGATTTTTCAAGAAATTGAGTATGATGAGGCCCCTTCCGGATCGGCGTGACCGCTGTCACAAATTCACCAAGGCATTAACATAAAGTGATCTGCGTCACAGCCCCCGTGGCGAAAATGTCCCTTGACCGTGCCGGGCGACCGCGTGGACGCTGCTAATCCCCTGCGCGTCGCCTGGCACCTCGTGTACGGACTGTACGCGTGGATCGTATTTGTCGTCTGTGTCAGCGTCGCCATTTTGCTGACGCTGCTCGTGCCGGGCGTAGAGCGGCGGCGGCGCTGGGTGTCCCTGTTCGCCCGCCTGCCGCTAGAACTCGCCGGCATCACCACGACCGTGCGCGGACTGGAAAAACTGCCGGACCGGGACTGCGTGGTGGTCGCCAATCACGCAAGCTACATCGACGGGGTGGTCCTGTTCGGTTACCTGCCGCCGCGATTTTCCTACGTGATCAAGAACGAGATGCAGCGCATCCCGGTCGTCGGCTTCCTGCTGCGGCGCATCGGCTCACGATTCGTCGAGCGCTTCGAGACGTCCGGCAGCGCCCGCGACGCGCGCGACCTGCTGCGGGCCGCGTCCGGGGGCGAGTCCCTGGCGCTGTTCCCGGAAGGCACGTTCATCGCAGAACCGGGCCTCGGCCGCTTCCGGCCCGGCGCATTCGCCGCCGCCATCAAGGCGGGTGCACCGGTCGTTCCGGTGGTGATCAGCGGTGCCCGGCGGATCCTCCCCGCCGAGCGCCTGCTGCCGCGTCCGGGGCACCTGCGTGTCGACATCATGAACCCGATCGAGCCTTCGCACCCGGCCTTCGCCAGCAAGAATAAGCTGGCCGCGGCCGCGCGGCGGGAAATCCTGAAGCTGCTGGACGAACCGGACCTCGATGCGGCGGCCTGAGCGACGCTACCTCGATGCCGTTATTGCACGCGTGATCCGGATGCGGGAAAGTAGCGCCCCTTTTTCGGCACCGCCTTCGGCCCCGACATGAGCAAGGACACGATCGTCATCGCCGCCGCCCGCCGCACGCCGGTGGGCGCATTCCAGGGCGCGCTGTCCGGCGCGAGCGCGCCCGAGCTGTCGTCTGTCGCGAGCCGCGCTGCGATCGCGGACGCCGGGCTTGCCGCCGGTGACATCGACGAGGTGCTGCTCGGCTGCGTGCTGCCGGCGGGCCTCGGCCAGGCGCCGGCCCGGCAGGCGGCGATCGGCGCCGGCATCCCGATCGGCGTGCCGTGCACGACCGTCAACAAGGTCTGCGGCTCCGGCATGAAAACGACGATGCTCGGCCACGACCTGGTTCGCGCCGGCACCGCAACTGTCGTGCTGACCGGCGGCATGGAATCGATGACGAACGCGCCGTACCTGATGCCGAAGGCGCGGGGCGGCTATCGGATGGGGCACCAGGAAATCCTGGACCACATGTTCTTCGACGGCCTGCAGAATCCGTACGACGGCAACATGATGGGGCACTTCGGCGAAGAAACGGCGCAGAAATACGGATTCAGCCGCGAGGACCAGGACGCGTTTGCAATCGAGTCGGTGACGCGAGCGAGGCGCGCGATCGACGACGGACATTTCGAGGCGGAAATCGCTCCGGTTACGATTTCTACCCGCAAGGGCGACGTCACGGTGAGCGCGGACGAGGGGCCGGGTAAAGCCGATATCGAAAAAATCCCGTCGCTGAAGCCGGCGTTTCGCAAGGATGGAACGGTCACGGCGGCCAGCTCGTCGTCAATTTCTGACGGCGCAGCGAGCCTCCTGTTGCTGAGTGAAAGCGAAGCGGCCCGGCGCGATATCGGCATACTTGCCCGCATTCGCGGCTTTTCGAGTTTCGCCCAGGAACCCGAGTGGTTCACGACCTCGCCGGTGCATGCCATCCGGCGCCTGCACAAGTCGCTCGGCTGGGACGTCGACGACGTCGACCTGTATGAAGTGAACGAGGCGTTTGCCTGCGTCACGATGGCGGCGATGCACGACCTCGGCATACCGCACGAAAAAATCAACGTAAACGGCGGCGCCTGCGCGATTGGCCACCCGATCGGTGCGTCCGGCGCACGCATCATCGTGACACTGCTGCACGCGCTGCGTGCCCGTGGCGGCGGACGCGGCATTGCCTCGCTGTGCATCGGCGGCGGCGAGGCAACCGCGATCGGCATCGAAGTCGACGCGGCCTGATCGGCTACCAGGTAAGGAAGGCACATGGATCTTGCTCACGCGAAAGCAGTGGTCTCCGGCGGCGCTTCGGGACTGGGGCTCGCAACCGCGCGACGCGTCGTCGAGGCCGGTAGCCAGGCGTTCCTTCTCGACATCAACGACGAACAGGGTGAAGCGGAGGCGAAGTCGCTGGGCGAACGGGCGTCCTATTGCCACACTGACGTCGCCGACGAGCGGAGCGTGCAGGCCGCCATCGAGGCGGCGAGAGATCGCATGGGCGGCATTACGCTGGCCGTCAACTGTGCCGGCATAATCGGCGCGGCGCGCGCGCTGGGGCGTGACGGACCGTTGCCGGGCGAGTTCTTTGCCAGGACGCTGAACGTCAACCTGCTGGGCGCGTTCCTCGTCAGCAAGGAAGCGGCCAACGTCATGCAGGCCAACGAACCCAACGACGACGGGGAGCGCGGCGTCATCATCAGCACCGCTTCGGTTGCCGCGTTCGAGGGCCAGATCGGCCAGGTCGCCTACTCTGCGTCGAAAGGCGGAATCGTCGGCATGACCCTGCCGCTTGCACGCGAATTCGCCCGCATCGGCGTCCGCGTGATGGCCGTGGCGCCGGGCATATTCATGACGCCGATGGTCGCCGGCATGACGCCGAATCTGCAGGCCTCGCTCGGTGCGCAGGTACCGTTCCCGTCCCGCCTCGGCCGGCCGGAGGAGTTCGCCGACCTCGTCGCGAGCATCTACTCAAACCCGATGCTGAACGGCGAAACGATACGGCTCGACGGCGCGATCCGCATGCAGCCGAAATAGGGCCGCGGATTTACATGCCCGCGTAGTTCGGGCCGCCGCCGCCTTCCGGTACCGTCCAGACGATGTTCTGCTTCGGATCCTTGATATCGCAGGTCTTGCAGTGCACGCAGTTCTGCGCGTTGATCTGGAAGCGCGGTTCGCCGTTTTCCTCGACGATTTCGTAGACGCCGGCCGGGCAATAGCGCTGCGCCGGTTCGTCGTAGGTCGGCAGGTTGTAGGCGACCGGGATCGCATCGTCTTTCAGCTTCAGATGCGACGGCTGGTCTTCCTCGTGATTCGTACTCGACAGGAACACGGACGACAGGCGGTCGAAAGTGATGACGCCGTCGGGCTTCGGGTATTCGATGACGGGCATCGTGCCGGCGGATTTCAGCGACGCGTGATCGGGTTCGCGATTGCGCATCGTAAAAGGCAGGCGCCCGCGAAAGATGTTCTGGTCGACGAAAGTAAATGCCGCGCCGAAAAACGTGCCAAATTTGTGCAATCCCGGGCCGAAGTTGCGCGCGCGGTGCAGCTCGTCGTGGATCCAGGAATCGCGCACGGCCGACGCGTAGCTCGAGAGCGTCGCCGGCGCGTCGTCGTCAGCGAGCGCCGCGTACACGGACTCGGCCGCGAGCATCCCGCTCTTCAATGCTGTGTG
>CALKYK010000549.1 GCA_938003715.1 uncultured Gammaproteobacteria bacterium | reverse complement strand
CGGGGCCGGGGACGCGTTTGCCGCGGCGTTCCTCGGCCGCTATTGTCACGGCGCGTCGATCCCCGAGGCCATGGCCGCCGGCGCCCGGTCGGCGGCCATGGTCATCGAACACTTCGGCGCATACCGGGACGGGCGCTGATGGCGATTGCGGAAAGCATCTACGAAAAACTCACTAACGAGGAGGACACTCGCGTCTGCGCCGACATCGCCGAGGAGGCCTGTCGCGAAGCGCCGCAGAGTTTCACGCTGATCCTGTCGAGCTATTTCATGACCAAGCTGGGCGATGCGATCGCGAGCCCGAAGACGGTGCTCGCATGGCTGACCTCGATGCTCGGCGCGCCGGCGTACGTGCTCGCGTTCCTGGTCCCGATCCGCGAGTCCGGTTCGATGATCCCGCAGCTGTTCATCGGCAACGCGGTGCGCAGCCTGCCGGTCAGGAAGTGGGTCTGGGTCGCCGGTTCCGTCGGCCAGTGCCTGGCGATCGCGGGCATCGGCATCGTTGCGCTGAAGCTCGACGGCGTCACTGCGGGCTGGGCGATCCTCGCGCTGGTCACGATGTTCAGCCTCGCACGCGGCTTTTGCTCGGTAGCAGCCAAGGACGTGCTCGGAAAAACGATCCCGAAACCGAAACGCGGCCAGCTCACCGGCTGGTCGGCGAGCGCGGCCGGCCTCGTCAGTATCGCGGTGGGCGGCGTATTGTTGCTGCCAGCCGCCGACCGCGCTGACGCCTCGCTGCTTGCGCTGTTGCTGATCGGCGCGGCGGGCCTGTGGCTGGTCGCAGCGGGCATCTATTCACGGGTGCCGGAGCAGCCCGGCGAAACCGACGGCGGCGGCAGCGTCGTCGATGCGCTGAAACGCCTGCGCCTGATCCTACGTGACCGGCCGTTCCGGCGTTTCGTCACGACCCGGGCGCTGTTGATGTGCTCGGCACTGAGCGCACCGTTCTACATTGCGCTGGCGCAGGAAATGCTCGGCTCACCGACCTGGGCGCTCGGTCTGTTCGTCATCGCCGCGGGCGTCGCAGGGCTGGTCAGCGCACCCGTCTGGGGTCGTTTTGCCGATGCGTCGAGTCGCAGCGTGATGATCGCTGCCGCGCTGATGACGTCGGGGATCGGCATTCTCACGTTCGTGATCGCACGCTACGCGGGGAACGTGGCCGCGGCCGCCTGGTTCCTGCCGCTCGCGTACTTCGTGCTTTCCGTCGCGCACAGCGGCGTACGGGTCGGGCGCAAGACCTACGTCGTCAACCTGGCCAGCGGTAACCAGCGTACTGACTACGTGGCGATCAGCAACACGATCATCGGCGTGCTGCTGCTGGTCGTCGGTGCGATCGGCTCGCTCGCAGCGGTGATCGGCAATGCCGGCGTCATCGGCGTGCTCGCCCTGATGGGTCTTGCCGGAGCGCTGCTCGGCACCACGCTCGAGGACGTCGAAAACGGGAGCTGATGCCGCTTCGCGGCTGCGCCGGCAGTGCTAAACTGCGGGCCCTCGACCGACCCGCTGTCGCCGCTCCTGGATCCGCCCCTTTGCACGCCTACGAAATCGTCATCCTGTGCGGCATCGTGACCGCCGGCTTCGTCTGCCAGTGGCTGGCATGGCGGCTCAAGCTTCCGGCGATCCTGTTGCTGCTGATCGTCGGCATTACTCTCGGCCCCGGGCTCGGCTGGCTGGACCCGGACGCACTGCTCGGTGACCTTTTGTCGCCGATCGTGTCGATCGCGGTCGCGATCATTCTTTTCGAAGGCAGCCTGACGCTCAAGCTTTCCGAGATCCGCGGCCACGGCAACGTCGTGCGAAACCTGCTGATGTTCGGCGTGCTCGTGACCTGGGTCTGCGCCGGGCTCGCGGCCTGGCAGTTCCTCGGCTGGGATCCGTATCTCGCAGCGCTGTTCGGCGCCATCGTCACGGTCAGCGGACCGACCGTTGTCGGTCCGCTGCTGCGCACGGTGCGTCCGTCCAAAACCGTGCTGAACGTGCTCAAGTGGGAGTCGATCCTGATCGACCCGCTCGGCGCCATACTGGCGCTGCTGGTGTTCGACTTCATCATTGCGAGCGCGGCCGGCGACGGATTCACGCACGTGCTGGGGACCTTCGGCACGCTCATCCTGAGCGGCTCACTGATCGGCATCGGAGGCGGCTACCTGTTCGGTATTGCGATCAGGCGCCGCGTCGTGCCGGACTTCCTGCGCGACTACGCCGCGCTGGCCGCGGTGCTGGCCGTTTACGCGGCGGCGGAAGCCGTCGAGAGCGAAGCCGGCCTGCTCGCCGTTACCGTCATGGGCGTGTGGCTCTCGAACATGCGCCACGTCGAACTGGAAGACGTGCTGAGCTTCAAGGAAAGCCTGACCTTGCTGCTCGTCGCCGGACTCTTCATCCTGCTCGCCGCGCGCCTCAGTTTCGACGCGTTGCTCGCGATGGGCACGGGGGCAATCGCGACGCTCGCGGTGCTGCAGCTCGTCGCCGGACCGTTGCGCGCCGCGGTTTGCACGATCGGCAGCGCTCTCAACTGGCGGGAGCGACTGTTCGTCGGCTGGGTATTCCCTCGCGGTATCGTCGCCGCCGCGATCTCGGCGTTCTTCGCGCTGCGACTGGTCGAGAACGGCGTGCCGAATGCGGAGAGCCTGGTTCCGCTGGTGTTCAGCATCATCATCGGTACCGTCATCATCCAGAGCATTTCGACGCGTGCGCTGGCGAAATGGCTGAATGTCGCGGCGCCGGAAGCCAACGGCATACTCGTTGTCGGCTCCAACACGGTAGCGCTGATGATGGCCAAGGCGCTGCACGATGCCGGGCGTGACGTCGTCGTCGCCGATTCCAACTGGAAGCGCATTCGCGAAGCGCGCATGCTCGGCCTGCGGACGTTTTACGGCAGCCCGGTTTCCAGTTACGCCGACCGCAATCTCGACCTGACCGGCCTCGGCATCCTGCTCGCCGTCTCGCGGCGACCGGACATGAACGAACTCGCGTGCGTACGCTACTCGAGCGAATTCGGCCGCGACAACGTGTACACGATCGGCAACGAATCCGAGGCGACCCACGAGAAGCACAAGATTTCCGGCGAGAGCGGCGGCCGGATCCTGTTCGGCGGTCACTACACGATCGGCACGATTTACACGCTGCACGCGCGCGGCGCGCAGCCGCGAACGACCGAGCTGACCGACGAGTTCGGTTTCGCGCAGTACCAGGAGCAGCACCCCGGCAGCCTGGTGCTGTTCGCGATCGACGACAGGGGCCGCGTGGTCTTCCCGGTGCAGGACGAGGACTTCGCGCCCGAAGAGGGCTGGCGCGTCACCGCGCTCACGAAGCAGAAGCAGCCGCAGGACAAGCGCGCCGAAAGTTAGCGCAGACTCAGCTGCACTGCAGGATCATCCAGACCTGCGAGAAATCCCGGCGCGCGAGATCGGCTTCGCGTATCCAGAAGTACAACGTGCCCAGGTCGCCCCACATCATGTCGCAGTCGTCATCGCTGTCGAGCTGCAGCAGCAGTTGCCACGCAGGCGGATTCGCAGCGAGAAACGCGGCGTGCTCCGAACCTTGCCCGCGCCCACAGTAGTATCCGTTGGATGCGAGCTGGCACTCGGCTTCCATTTCGTCGTCCTGGATCGGGCGCGGGTAGCCGCCGATCCTGTGTCCCGGCCCTTCTGTCGGGTCGCTGGCGTTGTAAACCTCATCCCAGTCAGCGTCGCTGAGTTCGACGGGATCCAGGTCGAGCCGATCGACATCCGGCAATGTGCTGATCGCAATGAAACTTACCGGTTTCGCAGCATAGCGGCCGTGCTCGGGGAGATCCTCCGGAAAAGCGGCCGGCGACAAGGGCTCGTCATGATCGACGTACAGCACCTGCCCTGCGAACCCCCCGTTGGGAAGGGGCGAAGCCGGGTCGAGGTTCAGAATCTCGAGCTGATCG
>CALKYK010000548.1 GCA_938003715.1 uncultured Gammaproteobacteria bacterium | reverse complement strand
GATCATTTCGCACCCCGACGCCGGCAAGACCACGCTGACCGAGAAGCTGCTGCTCTTCGGCGGCGCCATCAACATGGCCGGGACCGTGAAAGGCCGCAAGGCACGTCGCCATGCAACCTCCGACTGGATGGCACTGGAGCAGCAGCGCGGCATCTCGGTCACGTCGTCGGTCATGCAGTTTCCTTACCGTGACCGGGTCGTCAACCTGCTGGACACGCCCGGCCACGAAGACTTTTCCGAGGACACCTACCGTACCCTGACCGCGGTCGACTCGGCGCTGATGGTCATCGACTGCGCCAAAGGCGTCGAACAGCGCACGATCAAGCTGATGGAAGTGTGCCGTCTCCGCGACACGCCGATCATGACGTTCATCAACAAGTTGGACCGGGACGGACGGGAACCGGTCGACCTGCTGGACGACATCGAGTCGACGCTCGGCATCGCGTGTGCGCCCGTCACATGGCCGATCGGCATGGGTCGGGCCCTGAAAGGTGTGTATCACCTGCTCGAGGATCGCATTTACGTCTACCACGACAGTGAAAAGTCCCGCGCGTCGAAAATCGACGTTGTGGACGGACTCGCTTCCAGCGCAGCCGACGCCGTGCTCGGTGACGATGCCGAAGCATTTCGCGAGGAGGTCGAGCTCGTCGCCGGCGCGTGCCCCGCTTTCGACCTCGGCGAATACCTCGCGGCCCGGCAGACACCGGTTTTCTTCGGCTCCGCGATCACGAACTTCGGCGTCCGCGAGCTGCTGAACGCGTTCGTCGAACATGCGCCGCCACCGCGCCCGCGCGCCGGTAACGAGCGGGTCGTGGAGCCCGAGGAAGCCGACCTGACAGGGTTTGTTTTCAAGATCCAGGCGAACATGGATCCGGGACATCGCGACCGCATCGCCTTCATGCGCATATGCCCCGCCGACTACCGCAAAGGCATCCGGCTGAAGCACGTCCGCATCGGCAAGGAAATGAAAGTCGCCGACGCGATCACGTTCATGGCGGCGGACCGTCAGCATGCGGAAACCGCCTATGCCGGTGACATCATCGGCCTGCACAACCACGGCACGATCAATATCGGTGACAGTTTTACCTGCGGCGAATCGCTGCGCTTTTCCGGCATCCCGAGCTTTGCGCCGGAGATCTTCCAGCGCGCGGTGCTGAAAGACCCGCTGAAGCTAAAGGCGCTGCAAAAAGGGCTTGCGCAGCTGTGCGAGGAGGGCGCGACACAGCTGTTCCGACCGCTGCGCAACAACGACCTGATACTCGGCGCGGTCGGGCCGCTGCAGTTCGACGTCGTTGCGCACCGGCTGCGAGACGAATACAACGTCGACTGCGTGTTCGAATCCATAAACGTCGCCACCGCGCGATGGGTCGAATGTGCCGATGACCGGCGTCTGGAGGAGTTTCAGCGCAAGGCTCATGATAATCTGGCGCTCGACCATGGCGAGCGACTCGTCTACATCGCCCCGAGCCGGGTGAATTTGAACCTGACCGAGGAACGCTGGCCCGAGATCGAGTTTCACGAGACCCGCGAATATTGATGCCATGCCGACCGGGCCCGAATCGACACCGGACAAGAATTTCCTGAACCGGCAGGCGGTGGCCTGGGCGCTCTACGACTGGGGCAATTCCGCTTTCGCACTCAGCGTGTTGGCTGTCCTGTTCCCCGTGTTCCTCGGTTCGTACTGGAGCATGGGCGATCCGGGGCCCGCGGTGACGTCTCGCCTGACCTGGGCAACCGCGGTGGGCAGCGTCATCGTTTCCCTCATGGCGCCGGTGCTCGGTGCAATTGCGGACAGCGGCGGCTATCGCAAGCGCTTCCTCCTGGTGCTTACGCTGCTCGGTGCAATCAGCACGGCGGCGCTGTCGCTGGTCGGCGTCGGCGGCTGGCTGTGGGCCCTCGCGCTGTTCGTGATGGCGTCGATCGGCTACTACAGCGCCGCGGTGTTCTACGATTCGCTGATCGTCGATGTCAGTCATCCACGCCACTACAGCCTGGTCTCGTCGCTCGGTTTGTCGCTCGGCTATTTCGGCGGCGCATTCCTTTTGACGCTGCACGTATGGATGATCAATTCACCGGACACGTTCGGTTTCGCGGACGGTACCGACGTCGTCAAGTTCGCATTTGTGTCGGTCGGCGTGTGGTGGGTCATTTTCCTGTTGCCGATCATGCTAATCGTGCGCGAATCGAAGCGCGTCGTTGCGACCGGCAGCGATACCATTCGGGCGGCATACCGTTCGCTCCGCGAAACATTCACGAAGATCCGCGCGTATCGGAACGTATTCATGTTCCTGGTGGCGTACTGGTTTTACATCGGCGGGTTGTTCACGGTCATCATCATGGCGGTCAACTTCGGCCAGCGACTCGGTTTTTCCGATCCGGACCTGGTCATGGCCCTGATGATCACGAACTACGTGGGGTTCCCGGCGACGTTGCTGTACGGCGTGCTGGCGCAGCGTTTCGGCACCAAGCGGTCGATCTATTTCGGCGTCTGCGTGTACATC
>CALKYK010000547.1 GCA_938003715.1 uncultured Gammaproteobacteria bacterium | reverse complement strand
ACAGGGAAGCGAAGCGCGTCGCGAGCGCCTCGGAGCGCGGGTCCGCGAGCATGCGCTCTGCCTGTGCGCGCAGCGTACGGGTGCGCGACAGACGCCCGGCATCCGCAAGCGCCATCAGCTCGTCGTCCGGTGTCGTTCCCCACAGGAAGAAAGACAGCCGCCGTGCCAGGTCGACGTCGTCCAGCGCATAGGTGCGGCCCGGCGCCACGTTGGCGGGCTGCCGCTCCATGCGAAACAGGAAATGCGGACTTGCGAGTATTGCCTCGAGCGCCGTGCGGATGCCGGCCTCGAAGCCGCCGTTCGCCGAACCTTCCGCGTAGAAGCGCAGCAGGTCGTCGCGGTCGTCCGCGCTCAGCGGACGGCCGTAGGCGCGCGTAGCGAGCCGCGTGACGATCTCGCCGGCGCAGGCGAATTCCTCGTCGGCCGCCGTGGGCCGGCAGCTGAAAATGCGCTGCCGGACCGGGTTGTCGGAAACGCCGACCGGCTGGTACGGCCCCTCGACGGTCAGGCGCACCAGGTGCGGCGGCGAGGTCGTGCCGTAGCTTGCCTCGGTGCCGGTGAGTGACCAGTCGTTCGGCCGGATCAGGTCCTCGTACGGCCCGTCCATGCGGCGCACGAACGCCGCCGTGACCCGGCGCTGGCCGGCGCGCACGAAGACCGGGTCGGTCTCGAACGGAAAATCCTTGCGCCCCTGGAAATCGATGTTGCCGCCGTACTTCAGCAGCGCAACGCGCTCGCCGTCGATCGACACGTCGATGTCGTGGAAGCGTTCGCCCCAGCCCGACATGAAGCCCATCGAGAACCGGTACTCGCCGTCGGCGGGGAAGGCGTGCAACACGCTGATGCCGCCGCGCGTCCCGTACGGCGCGCCCGGCACGCGCTCCCACTCGTGCTGCGAGACCGACGGCGGATTGGTGTAGATCGTCGAGGACGGCGGCGCGTTCTCCTGGCCGATGGCGCGACGCGCGATTTCGCTGGCCGCGGTGAGATAGGAAATCATCAGCGTCGTGGATATCGACTGCACGTCGGCGATGTTGTCGAAGCTTTCGCTGATCTGGTCCTCGGGCAGCCACTCGGACGGGTCGATCTCGAGGCCCAGCAGGTCGTTGATGAGTCGCGCGTACTCGGCGCGGTTGACGCGCTGGAACGGCCGCGTGCCGGCCCGCTGTTCGCGGCGCGCGGCCGCATCGAGCCCGTCCTCCAGCGTGACGACGAGGCTCGTGATCGCGACCTCGTCGCGCGGCATTTCCTTCGGCGGCATCTGCCCGGTGCGCAGCTTGCGGATCATCTTTTCCGCGACGACCGGGTCGAGTTCCGGGCGGTGGACGTCGAAGCCCTGCAGGTTCAGTCCGGCCTGCAGCGTGTACGGGTTGTGGCAGGCGACGCAGATGGTCTGCACGAGCTGCCCGGGTTCCGTCGCCCGCGCGGGAGCTGCGGCCGCAATGAGCAGCCCGGCGATCGTCACTATCTGTGTCAGTCGATGCTTCACGTTTTCACTACCGGCCGGCCGGCGCAGAGCGGAACTTCCGAATCCCCAATGATACATCCATCCGCCGCGCCCAGCCCGGGCTCGCCATCGCGCCCGAAGCCTGCGACCATGCGCTTGCGGCGAATATCCACGAAGACAGGAGGCAACCGATTGGCGGACGGGATCCGGGCGCTGGCCCTCGTTATTTTGTTCACTCTTTGTGTGCTGCCGGTCGGCATGGTTCCGCTCGCGGCGCAGGAAAGACCGGTTTCAATCGAAACGGCCAACGGCAGCGCCGACGAGCTGGCGATGGCCGCCACCGTGCGCCGCCTGATCGACGAGTACGGCCTGCACGACTGGATGTTCACGGATCGCATGCTCGTCGATCAGGACACGCGCATTCCGCACAGCCACCCGGTGCTGACGCTGACGACGCGTTACCTCGGTGACGACACCGAGATCCTCACCAACATCGTTCACGAACAATTGCACTGGTTGGTGCTCGAGGACCAGGGGGCGCTGCGTGCCGCGCTGGACGAGATTCGTGCGATGTATCCGGACGCGCCGGACGGGCCCCGGGCCGGTGCACGTGACCTCCGCAGTACCTACCTGCACCTCGTGGTCTGCTCGCTGGAATACCAGGCGCTTGAGGAAAAAATCGGTCGCGAGGCCGCCGAAGCCGCTTTGCGCTCTAAGCCGTACTACACCTGGGTATTCGCGACCGTCGTCGACGACCGGGAAAAGCTCCGGCCGGTGCTGGCAAAGCACGGTATAGTGCTGCCCTGACGATACGCGTAAAAGAACAAGAACAGGCATGACGCTCGAAGACACGAGGACCGCGGCGCGGTCCGGCATCGCCGAATGGTTTTTCGGCGGCAACCTGGTACTCCGCATCGCCGTCGGCATCGTCGCCGGCATCCTGCTCGCGCTGCTGTGGTCCGACGGCGCTGCCGCCGCGATGCTGCTCGGCAACCTGTTCGTGCAGGCGCTCAAAGCCGTGGCGCCGGTGCTGGTGCTGGTACTCGTCGCCTCGGCGCTCGCCAACCAGAAAGCGGGCCAGCACGCCAATCTGCGGCCGATCGTATTGCTGTACGTGATCGGCACGGCCAGCGCCGCGTTCCTCGCCGTCATACTCAGCACGCTGTTTCCGACGACGCTGGTACTGAACGTCACCGACGTGACGATGAATCCGCCGCAGGGTATCGGCGAAGTCCTGAACACGGTGCTGCTGAACGTCGTCGACAATCCCGTCAGCGCCGTCATGAACGGCAACTTCATCGGCATACTCGTCTGGGGTGTCGCAATCGGGCTCGCGATGCGGCACGCGAGCGAGACCTCTCGGACGATGCTCGGCGACCTGTCGCACGCGATCACGATGATCGTGCGCGTCGTGATCCGCCTCGCGCCGGTCGGCATCTTCGGTCTGGTCGCAGGCAATCTCGCCGAGTTCGGCTTTTCGGCGCTGGAGGGCTATGCGCGCATCCTGACCGTGCTGTTGTCGGCCATGGTCATCATGGCGCTGGTCGTCAATCCGCTGATCGTGTTCGTCAAGACGCGACGCAATCCGTACGGAATCGTGTTCACGGCGCTGCGCGAAAGCGGCATTACGGCATTCTTCACCCGCAGCTCCGCCGCCAACATCCCGGTCAACATGGCGCTGTGCGCGCGACTGAAGCTCGACGAGAATACCTACGCGGTGTCGATTCCGCTCGGCGCGACGATCAACATGGGCGGCGCGGCGATCACGATTACGACGCTGACGCTCGCCGCGACGCATACGCTCGGCATCAGCGTGGATATTCCGACGGCGCTGCTCCTGTCCGTCGTTGCCGCGCTGTCCGCGGCCGGCGCATCCGGCGTCGCCGGCGGTTCGCTGTTGCTGATCCCGCTCGCCTGCAGCCTGTTCGGCATCCCGAACGACATCGCGATGCAGGTGGTCGCTGTCGGCTTCGTCATCAGCATCCTGCAGGATTCCGCCGAAACGGCGCTGAACAGCTCGACCGACGTCGTGTTCACCGCCGCCGTTGCCGGCCTGGCCGACCCCGATCGGGCCGCCTAGCCGAGCGCGTCGACCACCCGCTCGATATCGTCCATGTCGTTGAACACGGACGGCGAGAACCGTACGTGGTGCGGCGCGACCGTGGCGGTCACGTTCGCCCGTCGCAGTTTTTCACGCGTTGCATCGGCGCCGCCGGCGTCATGGCGAAATGAGACGATCGGCGTGCCCGCATCGCGCGGCGTCAGCGGGGCGTAGCCGAGGCGTGGCAGCGCGTCCTGCAAGCGGTCGATGAGCGGCTGCCGATATCGCTGTATGCGTTCCGGCGTGAGCGCCAGCAGGTAGTCGAGCGAATCGTGCAAAAGTGCGGCCAGGATGTTCGGCTGCGAACCCATCGCGAAAAAACCCGGCGTCGTGTCCGCACGCACGTAGTCGGTAATTCCGGATCCGCCATCGGTGGCCGGGAAGCCGAGCGGACGCATGCGATTCAACTGGTAGTGACCGAACCACGGTCGCCTGATCTCGCCGAGACGGTCGCGCCGGAGGGACGGGAGGCCGCGGCCCTGCGCGCCCAGCGCCCCGTTCTCGGGAGTCCCGGTGCGCGGGGCTACGCGCGGCCCGGGCCGCGCGTCGAGAGCTCGCTCGCCATGCGCCGCCCGGCGTTCTCGCTGCGCCGGCTCGTCGAGTGGCCACTGACCGGACGCGCTCCACGCACGCCCTTCGCGCGCGTCCGGCTGGACCGGTTCCGCGAGCTCGACTTCGAGCGTCTCGACCTCGACGCGCGGCGCCGGTCGCAGGCGCGGATCGTCGAAAGGGCCGGGCGGCCGGCGTCGGCCGGAGAGCTCGACAGCCTCGTCGCTCGCGTCGCGACGGCGGCGACGACGATACGCCAGCGAGGCGGCGAGGTCGTGCTGACCATGCTCCCTGTCAGCGGACAGGCGCGTAGGGCCGAGGAGCGCCGCTTCCCGAGGAGCGAGTACTGGGACCGGCTCGCGAGCTCGACCGGGCTGCCCGCGATCCACTTCGCGGACCACCGTCGGCTCACCGCGTTCGAGGCCGGAGACGGTCTGCACCTGGACGCGGAGTCCGCCACCGCCTTCACGGTCGCCTTCGCGGAGCTCCTCGCACCGCACCTGCGCTGAAGGCGCGGGCGGGGACAGGCACGGGTCCCGCTGGGGGTCGCGGCGCGTGGTAGGTTCTCGCCCGCCGGAGAACGATCGGGAGGTGCCTGGAATGCGAAGAACCCCACTGTGGATGATCCTGTGTCTGACCGTGCTGTCCGGTCCGCTCGCCGCCGACGAGGGCATGTGGACACTCGACAACTTCCCGGTCGAGACGGTCCGGGACACGTACGGCGTCGAGATCACCGACGCCTGGCTCGAGAGCGTCCAGCAGTCGATCACCCGTCTGGACAGCGGGTGCACCGGCTCGTTCGTGTCGCCGAACGGCCTGGTGCTGACCAACCACCACTGCGTCCGTCAGTGCGTGAGCCAGAACTCCTCGGCGGAGGCCGACCTCGAGGCCCAAGGGTTCCTCGCGGCCGACCCCGCGGCCGAGCTGACCTGCCCGACCGACCAGATCTCCGTGCTCATGGAGACCGAGGAGATCACCGATCGGGTCGCGGCCGCGATCGAAGGCCTGGGCGAGCAGGAGGCAGGTGAGGCCCGGCGTCAGACGCTCACCCGTCTCGAGCAGGAGTGCGAGGAATCGACCGGCCTCAAGTGCGAGTCGGTGGCGCTCTACCAGGGCGGCCAGCACTGGCTCTACAAGTACAAGCGCTACGAGGAGGTCAAGCTGGTCTTCGCGCCGGAGTCGGCCATCGCGGCGTTCGGCGGCGACCCCGACAACTTCAACTTCCCGCGCTGGTGCCTCGACATGGC
>CALKYK010000546.1 GCA_938003715.1 uncultured Gammaproteobacteria bacterium | reverse complement strand
TGGTACGACACGATTGCCCGGATCGCCTACGTGCACCTCGACCGCGGGCTGACCAGCGAGGAGGGGCAGGAAGAAGAATTCCGACTCGCCGCCGAGTGGCGCGACAAGTCCCTGGCGGTCATCAACGAGTATTTCGGCCCCGAGTCGCAGACGTCAAAGCGGGCGGCGATTCGATTTGCCGACCTGGATCGGGTCGTCAAGCTCTCGCCCGAGGAGCTTCGCGAGCTGAGACAGGCGGTTCGAACGGTTTTGCAGGCCTCGAAATTGCTGAACGAGGGGCGGCGCGACGAGGCCCTCGCCATCGCGGAACAGGCCATGCAGACGATTCGCCGACTGACGGGCGATCTGAGTCAGAACCGCTTCGCTTTCTTGACAATGGACACCTTGGGCCGGTGCTACTACATGACCGGCCGCTTGGCGGATGCCGAGCAGTACCTGCGGCTGTGCAAATAGCATCCGTCTCCACAGACCGGCAGGCAGTGGCAAATCACGTCGATGTTATGCGCCGCCGTCGGAACGCAAGGGCGGCTCGTCGAGGCCGAACGGCTCGCCGGTGAAACCGTGCAATTGGCTCGCCGGGAGCACGGATACCGTTCGGAACAGCATGTGCAAGCCCTTTCGCAGCACGCGCGTTACCTTGATACGTTCGGCCGCTACGAGCAGGCGGTACTCGCCACCGAGCGCGCTCTCTTGGTCCTGAAGCAACTGATTCTGCCGCCGAGTCACGAGGCGTACACGAGCGGATTCCTTCTATTTCAGTTTGGCGAGGCTGAACTTCAGGGAAAGCCGCTGCGCGGAAATCGACTCGTCAAGCGGTATGCGGAACTACTGGTTGACGAGAGCAAGTACTCCGCGAAGATTCCGCAATTCGCCCGCAATCACGAACGGGCCGAGAGGTTTTTGACGGCGGCGCTCGATCTGTTTCGCGAAGTGGATGGGACCGACCAGACACCGGAATACAATAATGCGCGCTCGGAACTGGCGAGAGTCTATCAGGACATGCAAGAGTTCGAGAAAGCGATCGAGCTTCTCGAAGCCTGCATTCGGTTTCAGCGATCGGCGCAGCAATTGCAAAAACCTTCGATCTACGAAGTCGCTTCTCTGGCCAGCGACTATCTCGCCCTGGCCCGCTGTTATATTCACCTCAAGCGACTGGACGATTCGGAGCCGTACCTCGATCAGGCCGTCGACCTTTACAGGCAGTCGTTGGGAGAGCATCACTGGCGTTTCGCCGACGCAGTGACCGAGGCTTCTTATCTTGCCTCCTACCGCGGGGATTACGAAAAAGCGCTGGACTTTCCGCAGCAAAGCACCCGCGTCTCACACCCAATTCTG
>CALKYK010000545.1 GCA_938003715.1 uncultured Gammaproteobacteria bacterium | reverse complement strand
AGTACCCCGACGGGGACTGGCCAGCGGATGATCGTCTTCAGCAGCAGCGAGCCGCCGCCGACCGCAATGAAATTGTCGATCCATTCCCAGCCGCGACCGCCGAAGTCGCCCATCATCGGATAAGCACGCAACTCCTCGAAGGTCTGCATGCTGTTCAGCCCGGCCTTGACGAAGTCCAGCGGCGTGGCGCGGCTGACGGCATCGAAGCTCAGGTACTCGGGAAAGGTGCCGGTCAATGTGTATCGCGCGGTCTCCGCGATCGACAGCATGCGATAGTCGAGATCGCCCATGCGCGGCGCCGTCCACAGGTTCATGTCGAGCGGGAAAGCCACCAGCGCCACGACGTACCCGGCCATTGCCGGATTGAAGATGTTGTAGCCGATGCCGCCGTACAGGTGCTTGGCGACGACGATGCCGAACAGCGATGCGGTGGCCGTGACCCACCAGGGCGTAAGCGCGGGCATAGCGAACGTCAGCAGCGCGGCGGTTACCAGCGCGCTGTAGTCGGTCAGCGTTTCCTCGACCGATCTGCCGCGAAGGCGCAGCATCAGCGCTTCCCCGCCGGCACAAAACAGGCTGGCGATAGCCAGGTTGAAGATAAAACCCGGCCCGAAGTACCAGACGTAGGCGACCGCGGCCGGGATCAGCGCGTACAGGACCTGGCGCATGACGGCCGGCACGTCGGTCGTCGGCGTCAGGTGCGGTGCCTTGCTGCGGACGAACTCCATCGTCTACTCGCCGTCCCCGTCCGGCTTTTTCTTTTGCCGCTCGAGGATCTCCCGGATCGCATCCGGGCCCGCTTCCAGCGCCTTTTTCTTCTGTTCCGCCAGCTCCCGGTCCCGGCGCGCCTGCTCCTGTTCCAGCCGCTCCGCGCGGGCCTCGTAGCGTTTGCGCGCCCGTTCGGCACGGGCTTTTTCCTCGGCCTGCTCGTGGATGCGGGCTTTGGCCGATACGAACGCAGCGGTCAGCGGAATGTGACTCGGACACACCAGGTCGCAACACCCACACTCGATGCAGTCGACGAGCCCGTAGGAGCGCAACTTCGCCTCGTTGTCGGCGCAGGCATACCAGTAGAGCTGCTGCGGCAGGAGCTGGATCGGGCACACCTCCGCGCACTCGCCGCAGCGTATACAGGGGCGCTGCGCGCTGATCGTCGGACGCTCCGGTAGGACCAGGATGCAGTTCGTTGCCTTGACCAGCGGCACACGGTCCGTCGACACGGACTTGCCGCACATCGGCCCGCCGATGATCAGGCGCTTCGCGCGATCCGTGTAACCGCCGGCGAAAGCGACGACGTCGGCGACGGTGGTGCCGATCCGGGCGAGTACGTTCATCGGATTTGCAACGCCTGGGCCGGTTACCGTCGTCACTCGCGAAATCAGCGGCTCGCTTTCGACAAGCCATTTGTATATGGCCACTGCTGTGCCGACGTTTTGCACGACGCAGCCTACGTCGGTCGGCAGGCCGCCGGTCGGTACTTCGCGGTTCGTGACGAGCTGCACGAGCTGGTCTTCGGCGCCGGACGGATAGATCGTCGGTACCTGTTTCGCGACGATTCGATCGTCACCGAGCTCGGCGAGCGCGGCTGCGATCGCGGCGCTGGCCTCGGGCTTGTCGCTTTCAAGGACGACGAAGCATTTGGCTACGCCGAGTGCGTGCATCAGGATCTGCGCCCCGCCGAGCACTTCCGCCGCCTGCTCGCGCATCAGCATGTCGTCGCAGCTGATGTACGGTTCGCACTCGACGCCGTTCAGCACCAGGTATTCGAGCGGCATCGTTGCGGCCTGCATCAGTTTCTGCCCGGTCGGAAAAACGGCGCCCCCAAGCCCTACGATGCCACCCTGCAGGATCTGCTGCAGCAGCGTCTCCGGTTCCATTTCGTTGTACGGGACCGGCGCCTCGGACGGTTCGACGGCCAGGTCGTCGCCGTCGCATTCGATGACGATGCAAGGAGCCTTGTTGCCGGCCCGCCGCGACACCGGCCACGGCTCGATGGCCACGACCTTGCCCGACGACGTCGCGTGCACCGGTGCGCTGATCGAGCCGTAGCTCTCGGCGACGAGTTGTCCCTTGCGTACGTACTCGCCAATGCCGACGACGGGGTGTGCCGGTTCGCCGACGTGCTGCGCGATCGGCAGGACGAGCTGGTCGGGTATCGGCACCTGCTGGATCTCCATCGACGTCGACGCGATCTTTTCTGCGTCGAGCCGCAATCCGCCGTGCAGGTTGCCGAGATCGTATGTCGGTGCGGCCGAACTCACGCCACCTTCTCCATAGTGATGCAGTCGACCGGGCAGGGTGCAACACACAGCTCACAGCCGGTGCACTCGCTCTCGATGATCGTGTGCATATAGTGATGTGCGCCGGTGATGGCATCGACCGGGCAGACATCGCGGCACCGCGCGCAGCCGATGCAAAGCGCCTCGTCAATGAGCGCCACCGCGGCGACGGCGCTCTGCGCCACCTGCACCGGCTCGCGTCCGAGCAGGGTCGCCAGGCGCTGCACCGTGGCATTGCCCCCGGGCGGACAGAGATTGATCGGCGCTTCGTGTGCGACGATCGCCGCGGCATACGGCCTGCAGCCCGGGTAACCGCATTGCGCACACTGGGTTTGCGGCAGCAGGGCGTTGACCTCTTCGACCAGCGCATCCTGATCGCCCGGGAGCTTGCGCCACGCGAGGCTGAGCGCGAGCCCGGCCGCCAGCGCGATTGCCGTAATGATCAGTACCGCTAGCAGAATCGAACTCATCGCGTCGCTAGAGCCTTGCCATGCCGGAAAATCCCATGAACGCGAGAGACATGATGCCCGCGGTCAGCAATGCAATGGACGTGCCGCGGAACGCGCGCGGCACGTCGGCGGCCTCGACGCGTTCCCGGACCGCGCCGAACAGCACCAGCACCAGCGCGAATCCACCCGCCGCGCCGAACCCGTAGAATACGGACTGGACGAAGCCGTCGGCCTCCTGCACGTTCAGCAGCGCGACACCCAGGACCGCGCAATTCGTTGCAATGAGCGGAATGAAAATGCCGAGCACCTGGTCCAGTAACGGGCTCAGCCTGCGCACCATGATTTCCGTGAACTGCACGCTGGCGGCGATGACGAGGATGAACGCGATCGTCTTTAGGTACTCGAGCGCGAGAGGCACCAGCAAGTATTCATGCAGCAGGTAGGCGACGGCCGACGACAGCGTCAGCACGAATGCCGT
>CALKYK010000544.1 GCA_938003715.1 uncultured Gammaproteobacteria bacterium | reverse complement strand
TTTGCGTTCTTCTGCACGGTGCCGGTCATCTGCTCCATGCTCGACGCGGTTTCCTGCAGGCTGGCCGCCTGCTGCTCGGTGCGCTGGCTCAGGTTCAGGTTGCCGTGATTGATCTCGCGAAACGCCGTGTTCACCGCCTCCGACGCCTCGCGGATATTCGCCACGACGTCCTTCAAGCGCGTCACGGTATCGTTCGCATCCTGTTTAAGCCGCTCGAACGATCCCTCGTACTCGGCTTCGATGAGTTCGTCCAGGCTGCCATGCGCCATTGCGCCGAACACGCGCAGCGTGTCCATGATGATGTTCTCCGCGATGGCGACGAGCTCGTTGACCAGTTCGGCAAGCTTGTGCGAGAAGCCGGTCTGGCGCGACTCGTCTATGCGCAGGCTCAGGTCGCCCTGGATGGCAGCTCGCACCATCGTCTCGAGGTCGTTTTCGAACGCGTGATCCTCGGTGCGCTCCTCCCAGGCGATGACGGCACCGATGCGGTTGCCCGTATCGGAGCGGACCGGGTCGATTTGCAGCGTAAAGCGGTGACCGCCGAGAGTGATGTCGATTTCCTTGTTACCGGACAGGTCGAAACCATCGCTGAACATCGTCGCCTTGCTTCCAACCACGGTCGCCGCGTCGAAGTCCGGGATGTCGCCGCGGATGTCGCCGGCCAGGTCTTCGAAGAGCTTCTGCAGCAGCACGTTGACGAAGACGACGTCACCATTTTCGTCGACCACCATGATCGGCACGCGTACGCCGACCAGTGCCTTGCGCATGCGCGTCATCTTCAGCGCATTCGCGTGCTCACGCTTCCGGTATTCCCCGATTCTCCTTTGCACGTCGACGAGCGCCCGACCCAGCGCGCCTTCTGCGGACCATGAGTCGTCGACCGGTGCTTCGTCGCTGCAGTCGATAAGGCGCTGCACCCGGTCGGCGAGTTCTCTTGTGGAATCGCTGTCGCGACGGACCGCGTAAGTGCTTGCGATTGTGGCCACCAGGATCGTGAAGCCACTGATCCAGGCCAGCGCATACATCGATGCAGCGATGCTCATCGCCAGCACAACGACCAGGCCCGCCCCGGCGACGATTTGTGGCAGTAGACGGTAGGCTGGCAGATTCATGACAATGACCCGACGGTACGCTATGGCAGCAGGTCGCGCGCGACGCGAAAGCCGAGCATCGCCGATGCATGTTCCGCAGTCGCGGCATTGCGATAGGCTGATCGCGCCAGCGGCGGCGGGTAGGCCCAGGTGGCGCCACGAAATACCCGCCGTTCGCACTCACCGCCGGTGTGCGCGCTGCCGTCAGCGGCATGCTCGGCAAGCGAACCGACATAACAGTCCTCCACCCACTCCGCAACGTTACCGCCCATGTCGTAAAGCCCGAACGGATTGGGCTCGAAACTACCGACCGGCGCCGGGCCCCAGTTGCGGTCCGAATAGTTGCGAAAGGCGACCGGCCAGCGCAGGCTGCGCAGGCGCTCACGGCTGCCGGTGAGGTTCTCGACCGGCCGCTCCGGCGCCGCCTCCCCCCACCAGTATCGAGTCGCGGTTCCGGCACGGAGCGCATACTCGAATTCCGACTCGCTGGGCAGGCGGTACGTCGCGCCGGTTTGCGCGGACAGCCATTCGATGAACGCCTGCGCGTCGTTCCAGGAGACGCGGAGGACCGGCAGTTCGTCGGTCGCCGGCTCCCCGGAGAAGTCCTGCTGCCATGTGGCGCCGTCCTGCGCGATCAGCTTGCCGTTACGGGTATCGAACACTTCGCCCTTGCCCAGTTTCTCCGCATCCGTCACGTGGCCGGTGGCCTCGACGAACGCGCGAAACTGGCCGACCGTAATCTCGGTGCGGCTCAGCGCAAACGGTTGCTGCAGCACGATCGTCTTCTGCGGGCCCTCGCGATCGGCACGGCCACCTTCGTCGTCCGGTGAACCCATCTGGAAATTGCCGGCACCGACGACGACCATTTCGATGACGACACCGCCCGCGCTGTCGCCGAACTCCTCGCCCGGCTGTGCCGGTATTTCGATTGCAAACGCGACCGCTGCGCCGACTCCCAACATCGCCGTAACGATCAACCCGATTCCCCGTTTCTTCATCCTGTCGTGTCTCATCGATTCGCTATTGTTCCTGATCCGCTGCCGGCGGCGGGGCGCGCGGCGCCGTTGCCGCCCGCGCCGTTGGCTCGAAGTGCCCCGCCTGGTGCATCGCTTTCAGCCGAGTCACCGACGACGGTGAAGAACGCCGTCATGCGGTTCAGGCGCCTCGCTTCCTCGCCCATAAGGTCGCTCGCGCGTACGGCGGCGTCGGCAAGCTCTGCGTTCTTGCGCGTCATTGCATCCATCGCAGCAACGGCCTGGTTGACTTCCTCGATGCTGACCGACTGCTCCTGTGACGACACCGATATCTCCGTGACGATGTCGGTAACGTCCGCGACTGCGCTGACGATCTCGTCGAGCGTCTTGCCGGACTCGTGGACGAGCCTTGATCCTTCTTCCACCTTGGCCACGCTGTCCTGGATCAGGTCGTTGATCTCTTTTGCCGCCGTCGCGCTGCGCCCGGCAAGATTGCGCACCTCGCTCGCCACGACCGCGAAACCTTTGCCTTCCTCGCCGGCGCGAGCTGCTTCGACCGCCGCATTCAGCGCCAGCAGGTTGGTCTGGAAAGCGATCTCGTTGATGACGTTGATGATGTCGGCGATCCGGGCGCTGGACGCGTTGATGTCGTCCATCGCCCTGACCGCGCGGCCGACGACGTCGCCGCCGCGGCGCGCGGTGTCGCGGGCCTCGACGACCTTGTCCTTCGCCCGCTGCGCGCTGTCGGCATTCTGCCGCACGACCTGGGTCATGTTTTCCATCGTCTTCGACGTGCTCTTGAGATTCGAGGCCTGGTCTTCGGTACGCAGGCGCAGGCTCTGGTTGCCGTCGGAGATCTCGTTCGCCACCGACGACACGGCATCGCCCGAGGCCTGGATCGCGCTGATCACTTCTTTCAGCTTGGCGACGGTCGCGTTGATGTTGTCCTGCAGGTCCGCGAACTCGCCCTGATACTGCTTGCGGCTCGCCACGGCAAGATCGCCCTTGGCGATCGAGCGCATGACCTGGGAGAACTCCTGCAGCGGCTCGGTGACGGCGTCGAGCGTGTCGTTGATGCCGTGCACGAGTTCGCGCCAGACGCCGGCAAACTGCTGCGGGTCGCCGCGTTTCTCCAGGTCGCCGGACTTGGCTGCCGACGTCATCTCGTCTACCTCGCTGACCAGGCCGTTCATCGCCGTGATCAGCGTATTCAGGTTCTGCTTGGTCAGGTTGAAGTCGCCGCGATACTGTTCCTCGATTCGCGGCGGCAGGTCGCCTTTCGAGATCCGCTCGACGTAGCGCGCCGTCACCTCGATCGGGGCGACGAACGCGTCGATCAGCTCGTTGATGTTGCCGATCAGCCGGGCGTACGTACCCTGGAACTTGTCGGGTTCGCCGCGCACCTCGAGCTCGCCTGCGCGCACGGAGTCGATCAGCCCCTCGATCTCGTTGGTCAGTGCGTTGACGGTGCGTGTCACGTGGGTCACGCGGTCGACCATGTGACCCATTTCGTCGTTCGACGTCGCTTCGAATTCCTGCGACAGGTCACCGGAGGCGAGTGCGTCGATGCCTTTGACCGTCGTATTGATCGACTGCGATGCCATGCGGATGATGAATATCGACGCCGATACGAGCAATATCAGCGACAGGCCGGCAACGACGATGAGGAACAGCGTCGAGTAGCGCTGCGAGCGCTGCGCTGTCGCGAACGCCTCGCTTACGTCGCGCTGGTCGCGGTTCGTCATAGCCTGGATGTCGGAGAGCATTTTCGCGTGCATGTCGGCGACGGTCTGTAGCCGGCCGTAAATGTCGAAATCACCGCTGCCCGCAATCAGCGCTTCGGTCGTTGCATGCGCGAGCTCGTAGTACTCGAGAAAATCGGATTCGAGTTCGGCGAGCGGGATCACGTCGACGACCTCGTTCCTCAAGCCCTCGGCGATGGCAGCTGTGAAGTGCTCGCGGAGCTCCTCGGCGTCCGCCATGAACGCAGGGTCGGCCATGCCGGCGGCGTCCTGGAAGGCGCTCTGCATCGCGTCCAGGTCTTCGTACAGGTGCTGGTTCAGCTCCAGCGAGCGGTAATAGCCCGTCTCGATCGCCTGCAGGAGTTCCGTGCCCTGGCGACCGGCTATCCAGGAGATCGCGAGAATCACCAGGAACGAGATGCCGGCGGCTGTCGGCAGCAGGGCGATTTTGGCGGCGAACCGCGTATTCCGGAGTTTCATCGAATATCCTGCGTCGTCGTCACGGCGTGCCCGCCGCCGGCCCGGCCGACTGCCGGCCCGGACCCGCCGGAAAAGCGCGCCACCCAGCCTTTTGTCGGCCCGGACGGGCCGATCTTTAGCCATTTCAGGCCCTTAAAGATTCCCCGCGAGGGCCGATAACCCTTGTGATTACCGGGCTTCCGGGCCCTTTTCCGTGGACGAGTGAAGGCGATGTCTGACGACCTGGACATGCAAGAGATCTTCGGCATTTTCTTCGAGGAGTGCGCAGAGGGGCTCGACGAGATGGAATCCGGCTTGCTCGGCCTCGACCCCGGCGCGGCCGATACGGAAGCCGTCAACACGATTTTTCGCGCGGCGCATTCCATCAAGGGCGGCGCGGCGACGTTCGGTTTCACCGCGATTTCCGACTTCACGCACGGCGTCGAAACGCTGCTGGACCAGGTGCGCGACGGTGAGCGGGCCGTCGACCAGGCGCTCGTGGATACGCTGCTTGCCGCGGTCGACTGCCTGCGCGAGATGCTCGAGGCGCAGAAATGCGACGCTGAGCCTGGCTCGGACAAGGCGGCGGCGGTAAAGGAACGAATCGGCGCGATACTCGCGTCCGAACCCGGATTTACTGCGCCGACCGACAGTCCGACCGGACCGCTTGCCACGTGGCGCATCGAACTTCGGCCGCCCGCGAGTTTCTTTCGCGACGGCAACGACCCTCTGAAGATTTTCGACGCTCTCGCCACCCTCGGCGAGCTGTCGGTCGAATGCCACGTCGACGATTTGCCCGACCTCGATGCGCTGCAGCCTGCGGAGTGTCATCTTGGCTGGACTCTCGAGCTGACCACGGACGCAGGCCGACAGGCGATCGAGGAAACGTTCTCCTGGATCGGCGACGGCTGCGCGCTGGACATTCGCGAGCTCGGTGCGGAGGCTGCCAGCCCTGTTTCGGCGCAGGAACGCGTTGCAGCGAGGGAGTCGGGCTCGATACGGGTCGCGGTCGACAAGGTCGACACGATGCTGAACCTGGTGGGCGAGCTCGTCATCACACAGTCGATGCTGAAGCGCTGCGGCGAGGAATACAGCACGGACAACATCGCAGCCCTGCAGGACGGGCTGATGAATCTCGAACGCTACACGCGCGAGCTGCAGGAAAGCGCCATGCAGATCCGCATGCTGCCGATAAACGTCAGCTTCAGTCGTTTCCCGCGACTGGTTCGAGACCTGTCGGCGAAGCTCGGCAAGAAAGTCGACCTTCGATTCTCCGGGGAGGCGACGGAACTGGACAAGAACGTGCTCGAGAAAATGAGCGACCCGCTCGTGCACCTTGTGCGCAATTCGCTGGACCACCGCATCGAGACTCCCGAAAAAAGAGTAAAGGCCTGTAAACCGGAAACCGGCGTGCTGCACCTGAGCGCCGCACACGAGAACGGCAATATCGTCATTCGCGTCGAGGACGACGGCGCGGGCCTCGACCGCAAGCGCATCCTGGAACGCGCCATCGAGCGTGGCCTGGTGGACGCCGGAGAAACGCTGTCCGACGAGCAGATCGATCACCTGATCTTTCATCCCGGGTTTTCGACGGCTGCGGAGGTCAGCGACGTGTCGGGGCGCGGCGTCGGTATGGACGTGGTCCGTAGCAACATCAAGGAGCTCTCGGGCCGGCTCGACGTCAAGTCCGTGCCCGGTCGCGGCTCGGTCTTTTCCATCTGCCTGCCGCTGACGCTCGCAATCCTCGACGGGCAGCTCGCGAGGGTCGGCAGGGACGTGTACATATTCGCGCTGCAGTCGATCGTCGAGACCGTGCAGGTCGAAGACGATGAGATTCGCGACATCCTCGACGCCGGGCGCGTCTATCGCTTGCGCGATCAATATATCCCGGTCGTACGCCTGCGCGACGTATTCAACCTTCCCCCGGCGGATGCGACGCCGGAATCGGAACTGCTCGTCATCGTTGAAAGTGACGGCCAGCGCATGGGCATTTTCGTCGACGACCTGGTCGAGCAGCAGCAGGTCGTGATCAAGAGCCTCGAGGAAAACTACCGCAAGGTGGATGGCCTCGCCGGCGCGACGATTTTGGGAGACGGCCGCGTCGCGCTGATCGTGGATGTCGCCGGACTCATGCATCGACTGATCGATACCCACGTCATCAATCTCGCCAGCCAGAGCGCGGCGGCATAGGGATACACATGAACGAAAAACTGCAAGGGAAGGACGCACAGGACGAGACGGCGTGCCAGTACCTGACGTTCCTGCTCGGTGACGAGGAATATGGCGTCGAGATACTGCGCGTGCAGGGCATCCAGGGTTGGAGTTCCGCGACGCCGATACCGAATGCGCCGGATTATGTGCTCGGCGTCACGAACCTGCGGGGCGACATCGTGCCGATCATGGACCTGAGGCGGCGCTTTGGGCTCGAAGTTCGCGAATTCGGGCCGACGACAGTCGTGATCGTCGTGCGCGCAAAGGGTATCAAACAGGATCGCATCGTCGGCCTCGTCGTGGACAGCGTATCCGAGGTCTACACTGTCGGTGACGACGACATCCAGCCCGCGCCCGGGTTCACCGGCGATGTCGATACGCAGTTCATTCGCGGCCTGACGTCCATTGACGAGCGCATGCTGATCCTGCTGAACATTGACAAACTGCTGGACGACAGCTTCGAACTCGACGAGCCGGCGCCGGACCAGGCGGCGAGCGGCTAGGGTAACGGCACATGGCCGGGCGCAAGAAAGCAAAGAAAAAGGCAGCGAAGAAAACTGCTGGCTCGCGAAGCAAACGCGCGACGCGAAAGAAAACCAGTCCGAAAAAGGCCGCGCCGGCTAAGGATTTCGTCATTCTCTTCGATGACGATCCGCCAGCGGCAGACGACAACGTCGTTACCCTCGCTGCCGACTGTACCCTCGAGCAGGCGCCCGGAATCAAGGCGAATCTGGTCGCCGCGCTCGAACAGGGTAGCAAAGTGCGATTGGATGCGTCAGCGGTCCAGGAAGTCGATACCGCGGCGCTGCAGCTCCTGTGCGCGTTCGCAAGAACCGCGATGGCGAACGGCCTGAACGTCGAATGGCAGGCGCCGAGCCCGGCGTTCCGGGACGCAGCCGGCCGGCTCGGAATCGCCGACTACGTTGGGTCCGGGTAGCGGACCGGTGACCGTAAAGCGCGAAATCTACTCGACGGAGCCCGAGGTCCTGTTCGACCGCAAGCTCGAGTGCGAGGTGATGCGCCTTACGCCCGGCGACTACCTGATTACCGGGGAGTCCAGGGTATTGACGACCGTGCTCGGTTCCTGCGTTTCGGCCTGTATCCGCGACAGCAAGACCGGTGTCGGCGGCATGAACCACTTCATGCTGCCGGAAACGCAACTCGTCGAGAACATGGACGCGGCAACGGCAGGGCGCTACGGCAGCCATGCCATGCAGCGGCTGATCGACGGCATCATCGAACTCGGCGGCAACCTTTCTGACCTCGAGGTCAAGCTGTTCGGCGGCGGGCAGATCGTCGACGGCATGACAGACGTCGGCGAACGCAACATCCGCTTCGTGCGCCGCTACCTGGAGGAGGCCGGCATCGACGTCGCGGCCGAGGATCTGGGTCTGACGTTTCCACGCAAGATCAATTACTTCGTGGAAACCGGCAGGGTCATGGTCAAGAAACTGCGCTCGCTGCACAACCGCTCGATCTGCGCCGAGGAAGAAAAGCTTCGCGCGGACCTCCGCTCCGACTAGAAAGCATTCCGATTACGATGATGCAGCCTGCCGCCACGAACAATGATGCCGAAAACGTGCGGGTCGTCATCGTCGACGATTCGTCGATGACCCGGTTCCTGATGACCGAGATCCTGAAGTCGGAGCCGGGCGTCGAGGTCGTCGGCGCCGCTGCGGACGCGCTCGAGGCGCGGGAGATGATCAAGAAAGTGAATCCCGACGTCATCACGCTCGACATCGAAATGCCGGGCATGAGCGGCATCAAGTTCCTGGAGAACCTGATGCGCCTGCGACCGATGCCGGTCGTCATGGTGTCGTCGCTGACCGAGAAGGGCGCCGACGTCACGCTGCACGCGCTATCCCTCGGCGCGGTGGATTTCGTCTGCAAGCCGAAAGGCGCGCTGACGCCCGTATCGCTGACGGAGTATTCGAGCGAACTGATCGACAAGGTCGTTGCGGCGGCCGGCGCCCGCGTGAAAACGCTGCGCGGCGAAACCGCGAAAATCCGGCGCACGCCGAAAAAACCGCTGTCGGACAAATTCCCACCGGACGCGAAACACAGCCGGCAGATCATCGCCATCGGCGCTTCGACCGGCGGCACCGAAGCAATCCGGGCGGTGCTCGAATCGTTGCCCGGCGACGGGCCCGGCATCGCCATCGTCCAGCACATTACCGCCGCGTTCAATTCGCACTTCGTCCGCCGCCTGGACGAAGTCGTGCCGATGCGGGTCTGCGTCGCCGAGGACGGGGCGCCGATCCTGGACGGGCATGCCTACGTCGCGCCGGCTAATCAACACCTGCAGGTCGCCCGCCGCGACGACGATTTCACATGCCAGCTCAACGACGACGCGCCAGAAAACTATCACCGCCCGTCCGTCGACGTACTGTTCGAATCCGTGGCGAAGCACGCGGGCAGCGACGCGGTCGGCGTGATTCTCACCGGTATGGGCAGCGACGGTGCGCGGGGCATGGCCGCATTGCGCAAGGCGGGGGCGGGCACGATTGCTCAGGACGAGAGATCGAGCGTCGTATGGGGTATGCCGGGCGCGGCGGTCAAGCTGGGTGGGGCTGCTTCGATACTGCCGCTCGATCGCATCGCCGTGCAGCTGCGAAAGCAGTTCGCCGGGACTAGCTGACGAGCATCTGCAGAAGTTCCGCGATTTCCTCGCGGACGTCGGCAACGAGTTCGGGCACGTCGTCGGTGCTCACGCCAAGCTTCTGCCACGCGCGCTCGTCGACCGGCGACGCCTCGTCCAGGTCTTCGGACTGCAGTTCCGCCAGTGTCGCGAGACTGTTCGCCACGTGCACGATGACTTCCGCGTCGCTGCAGTCGGCATGCTCGAACGGTTCGTGATGTCGGGCGATGCAGTTCGCAAGCGATGCAGGCCAGTTCCACAGCTCGGCAAGCTGCCGGCCGACGTCCATGTGGTCGAAACCCAGGATCTCGCGTTCCGCGAGGTAAACGTTTTCGCCGTCCATTTCGTCGCGGCAGAGCGCCAGCGCCTGCACCGCGCGGTCCGGGACCAGGTTGAACATGACCAGGTGACCGACGTCGTGCAGGAGCCCGGCCGTAAACACCATGCCGGCGTCCCTGGCGCGAATGCGGCGCGCGATATGGCGCGCGATCGTGCCGCAGAGCAGGCTGCGCTGCCAGAAATCCTGCATCGAGACGAGCTCGTTCGGGATGCCGGAAAAGGCGCGTGTGGCGCAGATGCCGAGCGTCAGCTCCTGGATCTCTCTCGCGCCGATGCGGGTGAAGGCTTTCGCGACGCTGTCGATCTCCGCGCCGCTGCCGTACATCGAGCTGTTAGCCAGCTTCAGGAGGGTCGCGGTCAGTGCCGGGTCCTGCTCGATCAGCGAGCCGATGCGGTCCGCGTCCGAGGTCTCGTCGGACAGCATGTCGTTGACCTGGATGGCGACCTCGGGAAACGAGACCAGCTCGGTTACCTGCGAAACCAGTTCTGAAGCCGTATTCACGTGCGCTGATCCATAGTGAGCCTGTACCGGGCTTATCGACGGCTCGCGCCGTTTCCTTGAGCCCGGGCATCTAAAGAGCGGCCCGGAACGGCCGATAAGCGGTTCCAGGTGCGAGGCAGACCCGGCATGTCACAGTTCGAAGATTTCCCCCTGTCCGACCGGGAGTTCGAGCGGCTCCGCGGGCTGGTGCGCCGGCACACCGCAATCGAGATCGGCGAAACTAAGCGGCATCTCGCCTACACGCGTTTCTCACGGCGCCTGCGCGCGCTCGGGCTGGACAGCTTCGATGCCTACTGCGACCTGATCGACGGCGGCAATGTCGACGAGATCAACGAATTCGCCAGCGCGATCACGACCAATTTCACGCGCTTTTTTCGCGAAGCCCATCACTTCGAATTCCTGGTGCGGCTGCTCGCGGAAAAAGAACCGGATCGCCGCCTGCGCATCTGGTCGGCCGGCTGCGCGACCGGCGAAGAGCCCTACTCGATCGCGATCACGTTGCTGGAGGCGCTGGACGACATCGACAGCTGGGACATTCGCATCCTGGCGACGGATATCGACGCGAAGGCGCTCGATATTGCGAACGCCGGGATTTTTCCCGGCGACCGGCTGGAAGACATCGATCCGGTGATCTGCCGCCGCTGGTTCCGGCGTGGGCGTGGCCGCTTCGAGAACCGCATCCGGGTCGCCGATGCCGCGCGCCGGCTCATACGCTTCCGCGAGCTGAACCTGATCGGGCCGTGGCCTATGCGAAACCCCTTCGACCTGATCTTCTGCCGCAACGTCGTGATCTATTTCAGCGAGGAATCGAGGAAGTCGCTGTTCGCGCGTTTCGCGGACATGCAGCGTCCCGGCGACCATCTCCTGGTCGGACACTCAGAGAACCTCGCGCACATCTGCAGCCGTTACGAGCCCGTGGGCAACACGGTCTACCGCCGGCGCTGAACGCTAAAGTGACGGTGTTTTCTGCCGACATGTTCATTAAGGAGTCGTGGGCGCCTCTTACGCGCCCGTGACGGGAACCGGGAGTTGCTATGAATATCATGGTCGTCGACGACAGCTCAGCGATGCGGATGATGATCATTCGTACGCTGCGCCAGGCCGGTTTCGGCGACAAGGAAGTCGTGCAGGCAAGCGACGGCGCCGAGGCGCTCGAGGCTATCCGCAAGAAATCTCCCGACCTGATACTCGCCGACTGGAACATGCCCAACATGTCCGGCATCGAACTGCTGAAGCAACTGCGCGAAGACGGCAACCAGGTGACGTTCGGTTTCATCACGACCGAGGCGACCGAGCCGATGCGGTTGAAAGCGCGCGAGGCGGGCGCGAAGTTCCTGATCTCCAAGCCGTTCACCGTCGAATCGTTCGAGCAGGTGCTCGGCACGATCATGGCCTGACACGGAGCCAGCCATGTCCGGCTATGTAATGCCGAATGAAAAGGCCGTGCGCCAGCTCCTCGTTCCGCTCTACGGCGACGAACTCCGGGTCGAAAAAGCCGACGTCAACGGCACTTCCGGCGACCACGTTGCGACCTACATCGACGACGGGGACGAACTCGTCGCGGTGTGCAGCTGCGACGCCGGCTTCGTCGGATTCGCCGGGGCCGCGCTGACGATGATGCCGGCCGACGTCGCGCAGGAAATGGTGTCGGCGACGGATTTCAGCGACATCGTGCTCGGCAACTTTCACGAAGTAATGAACATCTGTTCACGCCTGCTGATGAACAACGAAAGCCCGCACTTGCGCCTCGACGAAACGCTCGCGCCGGCCGCCGCCGAGGCGGCGCTTTCGCGGCTCGGAGAAGCGGGCGGCGTGGCCGGCTTCAACGTCGAGATTCCCGGCTACGGCCGCGGCCGATTTGTGTTTCGCGTCACCGCCTGACCTTACCCGGCGTCGCGTCAGCCAAGCACGGCATCCAGGTACATCATTAAAGAAAACCCGGCCAGAAGCGCAAACGTCGCGATGTTCTCGAAGCCGCGCCGGTGCGTTTCCGGGATGATCTCGTCGCTGATGACGAAAAGCATTGCGCCCGCTGCCATGGCCAGCGCCCACGGGATAGCCGCCGCGGCAAAGGAAACCGCGACGCTGCCGACGAGGCCGCCGACCGGTTCGACGAGCCCGGAAAGGAGGCCGACGGTGAACGCCTGTAACCGCGTGTAGCCGACGGTCAGCAGGGAAATCGACACCGCCAGGCCCTCGGGAATATTCTGCAGCCCGATGCCGGCCATCAGCGACACGCCGTTGCGGATGTCGCCGCCGGCAAAACCGACGCCGACGGCGAGCCCTTCCGGAAAGTTGTGCAGGGTAATTGCAATCACGAACAGCCAGATGCGGCCGAGGTGCGCAGCGCGCGGGCCCTCGACGCCGACGACGAAGTGTTCGTGCGGAGACAGGCGGTGAATGACGAACAGCATTACCGCGCCGAGCATCAGGCCGCAGCAGGCGACGACGACGGCGAGTTCGCGCGAGCCGAACTGCTGCTCGGCGTAATCGATGGCCGGCAGCAGCAGGGAGAACAGTGCTGCGGCGAGCATGACGCCGGCCGCGAGACTGAGCAGCACGTCTTCGAGCTTCGCTGAAAGCGAGCGCACCACGAACACGCCGAGGCTGCCGAGTGCGGTGCCGAGGCTGGCGACGACGCTTGCCGCAAAGCCGATCCAGACGACGTTTGTGACCTGCTCGATCATTAAAAGCCTATCGTCACCGCCGCGACTGCAGCCGCATATCTCGGCGCGACTGGGCCTCGCGGTAGCGGCGCTTCTCTGCATCCGTTTCGGGTTCGACCGGCGGGACCCCGGTCGGCCGACCCCGATCGTCGAGCGCGACGAACGTCAGGTACGCCGACACGACGTGTCGCGTTTCGCCGCTGGCGCTGTTCTCCGCCGCGACGTGCACGCCGATTTCCATGGAGCTGCGCCACGATCGGTTCACCGACGCCCTGACGATCAGGGTATCGCCGGCACGCGCCGGCGCGAGGAAGTTCAGGCTGTCGACCGCGGCCGTGACGCAGGTCGCGCCGCTGTGGCGCTCGGCGACGATCAGCGCGGTGCGATCGCAAAGACCCATGACGAGACCGCCGAAAACCGTGTACTCCGAATTGAGATCGTTCGGAAATACCTTGTAGACGTTATGTCCGACCGCAGATGCGGACGGTGCTTTCCCTTTGCTGCTCACGATTGGCTTTGCTCCAGTGCATGGGAGACGAGGCGGGCGAGTATGCGCTCGCCGAGAATCTGCGGCGTGGCGAGTTCCATCCGCGCCAGCTCGGCGTCGAAATCGCGGGCGGTGCGCCCGAACACAGCCGCAGCAGTGGTTTTGGCTTTGCTGATCGGGCGCGCGGTGCGCTCGCGCAGCCACGACAGCGCCGCCACCAGGCGCTGCTCCTCCACCGTGAAATCGGTGCCGAGTGGATAGGTCGGAAAATACGGCGCGATGCCGGACTCGGCAAACACCTGCCTGATCGACGCCGGCGTGTTGCGTCGCGCCTCGCCGGCAATCGCATACCCGTCCGGCAGCTTGCGTGCGCGCAGCGCGGATTCCGCGAGCTGCGGCTGGAACGCGCTGTCGGCAATTGACAGCATCGCATCGATGACCTCGGCGTCGGTCCTGCCACGCGTCGCAGCAACGCCGTATTCCGACACGTAGACATCGCGGTGATGACGCGGCACGGTCGTGTGCGGATAGGTCCAGCGAAAGTTCGAGCGTGCGACGCCCTTGTCGATTCGCCGCGCGCGGCACATC
>CALKYK010000543.1 GCA_938003715.1 uncultured Gammaproteobacteria bacterium | reverse complement strand
AGCGTCTGCATACCCGAACCCTGCCCGGTCTGGATCGCCGAGTACATCTGCGCATTCTTGCCTTCGCGAATCAGGTTACGAATCGCCGGCGTGCCGATCATGATCTCATGGGCCGCGATGCGTCCGCCGCCGATTTTTTTCAAAAGTGTCTGGGAGATGACCGCGCGCAGCGATTCGGACAGCATCGCACGTACCATCTCCTTCTCGGCCGCCGGGAATACGTCGACGATGCGGTCGATCGTTTTGGATGCGGAACTCGTATGCAGCGTGCCGAAAACCAGGTGACCGGTTTCGGCTGCGGTCAGCGCGAGGCGAATCGTCTCGAGGTCGCGCAGCTCGCCGACGAGGATGATGTCCGGGTCTTCGCGCAGCGCCGATCGCAGCGCTTCGTTGAAGCCGAGCGTGTCGCGGTGGACTTCGCGCTGGTTGACGAGCGACTTTTTGCTCTCGTGCACGAACTCGATCGGGTCCTCGATGGTCAGGATGTGATCTGGCTTGTTTTCGTTGATGTAGTCGACCATCGCCGCCAGCGTCGTGGACTTGCCGCTGCCGGTCGGCCCGGTCACGAGCACGATGCCGCGCGGGTGCATCGAGATGTCCTTGAAAATCGGCGGCGCACCGAGGTCGTCGAGGGTCAGGATCTCGGAGGGAATGGTGCGGAACACGGCCGCCGAACCGCGGTTCTGGTTGAAGGCGTTCACGCGAAAGCGCGCGAGCTTCGGTATTTCGAATGAGAAGTCGGTCTCGAGGAATTCTTCGTAGTCCTTGCGCTGCTTGTCATTCATGATGTCGTACACCATGCTATTGACGTCCTTGTGCGTCAGCGCCGGCATGTTGATTCGTTTGATGTCGCCGTCGACCCGGATCATCGGCGGTACACCGCCGGACAGGTGCAGGTCGGATGCGTTGTTCTTCACCGTGAACGACAATAACTGGGCTACGTCGACGGCCATGCTTCTCCCTCGATTTTCGGGGGGTCCGACTTACCATAACCCGGACCCGACTGCCGCCTAGTATAGCGAAGCACCCGGAGCAAAACGTGATTAGAGTCACGGAAAACTTTCGGAAAATCCAAGATTTGCTGGCCAAAGCTGCGGCCGATGCGGGGCGCCGCCCGGAGGACGTCAAACTGCTGGCCGTCAGCAAGAAAAAGCCGGCGTCGGCGGTGGCCGAAGCGGCCGATGCCGGTCAGCGCGACTTTGGCGAAAACTTCGTCCAGGAAGGCGTCGCGAAGATGGCCGACGTCGGTCGCGACGACCTGGTCTGGCACTTCATCGGCCACCTGCAGGCGAACAAGACGCGCGCCGTCGCCGAACACTTCAGCTGGGTGCACACGATCGACCGCGAGAAAATCGCGCGCCGTCTGTCGGAGCAACGTCCGCACTATGCCGACGATCTCGACGTGTGCATCGAGGTGAACATCGACAGTGAATCGAGCAAGGCCGGCGTCGGGCCCGACGATGTGCCGGCACTGGCCGACGCAGTCGCTTCGCTTCCCCGTCTCAGGCTGCGAGGACTGATGTGCCTGCCGGCGATGCGCGAAGGATTCGACGATCAGCGCAAGCCGTTCGCCGCGCTGCGTAAACTGCTGCTCGCCCTGAACGCGCGCGGCCACTCGCTCGACACGCTTTCCATGGGCATGTCGGCCGACTATGCTGCGGCCATTCACGAGGGCGCGACAATCGTCCGGCTGGGCACGGCCCTGTTCGGTGCGCGCGACTGAGTCGCGACCGGCAGCGAAGCAAGACGGGAGAAACACATGATCAAGCAGAAGGTCGGTCTCATCGGCGGCGGCAACATGGGCCGCGCCATTGGCGGCGGACTGCTGCGTGGCGGCATGCATGCGACCGACCTGATGATCGCCGAACCGCTCCCTGCACAGTGCGACCGGCTGCGCAAGGAACTTTATGGCGCGATGGTCACCGATGACAACAACGCGGTCGCGGCCGCCGCCGAGATCCTGCTGTTCTCGGTCAAGCCGCAGATACTGAAACCGGTTTGCCGGGCCGTAGCTGCGGTCGTGCAGGAGTCGCGGCCGCTGATCATGTCGATCGCCGCGGGGCCGAAGATCGACGATATCAACGAGTGGCTGGGCGGCGGACTGTCCGTGGTGCGCGTGATGCCGAACCAGCCGGCGCTGATCGACCAGGGCGTCTCGGCGCTGTTCGCGAACGAAGTCACCGATGCTGCGGGAAGAGCCACGGCCGAAAAGGTCATGTCGGCCGTCGGCCAGGTCGTGTGGCTCGACTCGGAGGACAAGATGGACGCGGTGACTGCGGTCTCCGGAACCGGCCCCTCCTATTTCTACCTGCTGATCGACATCATGATCGAGTCGGCGAAAAAATTCGGCATCGATGCGGATACGGCGCGCGTACTCGCCGTCGAAACCGCGCGCGGCGCGACAGCGCTCGCCGCCGCCGAGACCGAGTCGATGGCGTCTCTGATCGACCGCGTACGATCGCCGGGCGGCACAACGACCGCAGCGTTCAAGCTGCTGGATGCAAAGAACGCCCGTGGTATCTTTGAGGCCGCGATCGACGCCGCCGAGAAGCGCGCGGCAGAACTCGCCGAGGAAGCCAGCAAGGCCTGATCCCGAGCCGACATGACCCAGGCACTTTTTTTCATCGTCAAGACGCTGACCCAGCTGTACCTGCTGCTGCTGTTGCTGCGGTTCTGGCTGCCGTGGTGTCGCGCCGATTTTCGCAACCCGATTGCGCAGGGCGTGCTGCGGCTTACGTCGCCCATCATCGTGCCACTGCGGCGCGTCGTGCCGCCGATCGGGCGCCTGGACACGTCGACAATCCTGGTCGCCTTCCTGATCGAGTGCCTGCTTGTCGTCATACTGCTCAAGTTGCGTGGCGCCTCGGCCGACGTGCTGCCGATCTCTCTAACAGCTCTCGCGGAGCTCGGCATACTCAGTCTCAACCTGTTCTTTTTCGTGATCCTGATCAAGATCATCCTGAGCTGGATCGCACCGCAAAACTACAACCCGGTAACGATCCTGCTGACGACGCTGTCCGAACCGGTACTGCGCCCGTTTCGCCGCATCATCCCGCCGATCGGCGGACTCGACATCTCCCCGATCTTTGCCATCATTCTGCTGCAGGCGGGCGTCATCGTGCTGCAGACATACAAACCGCTGCCGGTGTAGCGCGGCGGGCGGGACAGACGGCCGCGCATTGGGCTATAGTCTGTGCACGGAGCCAGGCCGGACCGGGAGAACAATGCACATGAAGATCAGGAACGTCACGCTCTCCTTACTGTTCTTAAGCCTCGCCGCCGCCTGCGGGCCCGGACCCGACGCGACCGTGCCGCAGGCCGAACCGGCCGAGGCGTCGCACGTCGACATCGGCACCCACGTCGTCCACTTCAGTGCCCAATCGACCGACCAGCTGCCCCCGGAAATCGCGCGCGCGTACAACATCGTGCGTAGCAAAAACCGGGCCATGCTCAACGTATCGGTCCTCGAAAGCGGCACGAACAAGCCGGTTACGGCGGACGTCACGGTCAAGACCGTCAACCTGACGGGCCAGCTCAAGAACGTCACGATGCGCATGGTTCGCGAACAGGAAGCGATCTACTACATCGGCGAGACGCCGGTCGCGAACCAGGAAACCCTCGTTTTCGACATCAGTGTGCGTCCTGACGGCATCGAGGAAGCGTCGGACGTTCGCTTCAAGCGGCAGTTTTTTACCAACTGATTGCCGACGCGCCGGGCGCAAAGCGGCCCCGTCAGGACAAAAACCGGCCCAATCCCGGGAAAAAAGCGCTTTTTTTGCTTAACGACCTGCGCGGTATGTGCTATCGTCGCGCCGGTTTTTTACCGAGGTCACGCGAGCCGCTGGCTCGTTTTTTGTTTTTTTGAGGAGTGCAAACTTCATGGCTGCAAGCAAAAAGTCGCCGACGAAATCCGAAATCTACACGCAGATCGCCGAAGATACCGGCCTGACGAAAAAGGATGTCGCCGCCGTGTTCGAATCGCTGTCGGGTGTCATCAAGAAGAGTCTCGCCGGCCGCAACGCACCGGGCATCTTCACGATGCCGGGCCTGCTCAAAATGCGCGTCGTCAACAAGCCGGCGACGAAAGCGCGCAAGGGCATCAACCCGTTTACCGGTGAAGAAATGATGTTCAAGGCGAAGCCGGCGTCGAAGTCCGTTCGCGTTCCCGCGCTGAAAGGTCTGAAAGACATGGTGTGATCCCGAAAGGGTTGCACACGCAAGAAGCCGGGGCATGACCCCGGCTTTTTTTTGCCGTTTCCTGGCAGGATGCGCTGGCTCAGTCGTTCGCGGTCCCGTGCCTTTTGACGAAGTCCTCGACCGCGGTGCGCAGTTCGACCAGCTTGCCGTGAAAGAAATGCTCGACGCCGGCGAAAACCTCGAGCTCCGGACCGGGTTCGAGGTCGTTTACCCAGGAGATCGTTTCCTCGACGTCGACCAGCTCATCCTGGTCGCCCTGCAGAATCAGCCAGGG
>CALKYK010000542.1 GCA_938003715.1 uncultured Gammaproteobacteria bacterium | reverse complement strand
GTTTCCGCAGGCGGTCGAGCAGTTCTTCGCCGCGAACCAGGAGCTGCTCTGGTTCACGACGCTGCTGCTGGACCTCGCCGCAACGGTCACGCTGTACCGGTTGTTCGGCAAGACCGGGCTGCAGGTGGCGATTGCGACCGCGATCATCCTCGCGAACCTGCAGGGGCCGAAGCTGACGATCATCTTCGGCCTCGAAACCACGCTGGGCGTGATCTTCTACTCCAGTATCTTTTTCGCGACCGACGTGCTGTCCGAGAACTACGGCAAGGCGGAAGCGGCGAAGGCGGTGCGCATGGGCTTCGCGGTCAGCGTCATCGTGCTAATCATGCTGAGCCTCGCAATGCTCTACCTGCCGAGTGACCGGCCGGGTACGGCGGAATTCTCGACGGACATTCACGAGGCGTTCGGCACCATTCTCGACTTCACGCCACGATTCGTCGTCGGATCGCTGCTCGCCTACCTGATCAGCCAGAGTTTCGACGTCTGGGCATTTCACCAGATACGGCGCATCACCGGCGAGCGCTGGCTGTGGCTGCGCAATAACCTGTCGACGATGGCCTCGCAAATTCTCGACACGACGATATTCTCGCTCGTCGCCTGGTGGGGCACGGTCGACCTCGTCACCGCGCTCAAGCTCGGCGCGGTCAAGTTCCTGTTCAAGATGGTGATCGCACTGATCGACACCGGCTTCATATACTGGGCGCGAAACCTGTTCCGCCGCCGTCGCATTCCGGCCGTGCAGGCGGGCTGATGGCGCACCGCGGCGTTACGGTATGATCAGCACGATGAGCGACTGGCAACCTTCCGGCGTCATCACGATAACGACCGACTTCGGGCACAAGGGGCCGTTCGCCGCGGTCATGAAAGGCGTGATCCTGAAGCGCTTCGCCGCCGCGGTTGTCGTCGACCTCGCTCACGATATCCCGGCGCACTGGCCGCCCGAGGCCGGCTTCTGGATCTCTCGCTCGTACCGCTATTTCCCGCAGGGCACCGTGCATGTCGCCATTGTCGACCCCGGCGTCGGCACCGAGCGCGACATCATCATCGCCGCGAAAGACGGACACGTGTTCATGGCACCTGACAACGGCCTGCTCGCCCCGCTGCTCGACGGGGCGGACGCGATCTACAAGCTCGACGAAAAGGTGCTTGCCGGAATCGGACTTGACGCGCCCAGCCTCACGTTTCACGGCCGCGACATCTTCGCGCCGCTGGCCGCGGAAATGGCGTCCGGTCAGCTCGCGCCCGGCGACGCCGGCACCGTAACCGGCGACTGGACGCCGGGCTGGCTCGACGATCCCTCCGTGGGTAAAGGTCGCGTCAGCGGCATCGTGGTCACGATCGACGCCTTCGGCAACCTGATCAGCAACATCGACGCGAGCCTGATCGACGGCTTTTCCCAACCCGTGGTCGAACTCGCGGGCCGTCGCTTCGACATGCAGCCGACCTACGGCCGCGTGCAGCCTGGGCAGTATCTCGCGCTCGTCAATTCCTTCGGCGTCATCAA
>CALKYK010000541.1 GCA_938003715.1 uncultured Gammaproteobacteria bacterium | reverse complement strand
CGGCATCTTCGGTCGTTTGCACGTCGAACACCAGCTCATCGAAGACGCGATCCCGTGCGTTCGCGAGCGCCCGGTCCTCTGGCTCAGTTTCACGCGCGCGTTGCAGGCGTCGCTCGATCTCGTCTTCGAGTGCCGACGCCGACTGCCCGGCGGTCAGCTCGCCGCCGATGACGAACGCATAATCCTGCGCGCTCGGCGGATACCAGGTCGTGATCGATGCGCCGACGCCGGACAGCGCCGCCTCATCGGTGACCGGCGTGCCCCAGTCGTTCTGCAGGAAATTGACGCCCGAGCCCGTACCCAGCAACTCCTGCAGTAAAAGGAAGGCCGGGAAATCGGGACTGGTAACGCCCGGTGCGCGATAGCCGATCATGAACTGTCGGCCCGGCGCTGCACCGCGGACCTGCACGCGCCTCGGTCCGAGTTGCGGTGGCTCCTCGGTATGCGGCAGCGGCGTTGCGGGACGGCGAGGCAACTCGCCGAACAGATCACTGACGAGATCGAGCGTCGCGCCGGATTCCATGGCGCCGACGACGACCAGGACGGCGTTCGCCGGATGATAGTGTTGTCGATAGAAACCGGTAACGTCGTTCACGTCGATCGAATCGATGTCGCTTGCAAAGCCGATCGTGTTGTTGCGGTAAGGATGCGCCTGGAACATCGTGAACATCAGGTTGTCGATCAGCATCGACACCGGCGAGTCTTCGTAGCTCTGCATCTCCGCCAGCACGCCACGCTAGTCTGCGTCGATCACTGCCGGGTCGATTGCGAGCCGGGCCAGGCGAGCCGCCTCGAGCCGCAGCAGCGTCTCGAGGTGTTTGGCCGGCAATGTCGCAAAATAGGTGGTCTCGTCGGTCCAGGTATAGCCGTGCCATTCGCCGCCTCGGGCATAGATTTCGCTGACCAGGCCCGTGTCGGGAAAATTCTGCGACGAGCGGAACGCCATATGCTCGACAAAATGTGCGAGCCCGGTTTTGCCGATCGACTCGTTGCGGGCGCCGACGCGGTACAGCGCCTGCACGCTGACGACAGGGAAGTTGCGGTCTTCCAGCAGCAGCACCGTGAGCCCGTTGGCGAGTTCGTGAATCTCGACATTTCGCAGGTCGAGCTCGGCGTGCGCGGGCAGGGCGAGCAGGGCGGCCGCGAGACAGGCCGCGATCGGGCGGGAGCATAGAAACGTGCGTGGCATGCCGCGAATGATGCGCCCGCACGCGAAATTTGCAAACTCGCGGCCGTGGACGACGGACCGTGTAGCGCCTTACACTGCGCGCTCCGAACGTCCGACAAGCGACTGAACATGAGAAGTATGCGCAACGCCCTGATCGCCCTTTGCCTGGGTTTGCCGATACTGGTCGGATGCGGTCGCGAAGAAGCACCGGACGAATCGCTTGCCTACGGCATATTCGCTGAACTGCTCGCGATCAACACCGCGCCGAGCGGCGGTCCCGATCTACGTCCCGCCGTCGAGGCGCTGGTTGCCCGCCTGCGCGACGGCGGTTTCGACGACGAGGATATCTTCGTACTCGCGCAGGACGAGAACCTGCCGAACCTCGTCGTGCGTCTGCGCAGCCCTGACGCCGAACAGCGTCCCGTATTGATGATGGCGCACCTCGATGTGGTCGAGGCGAAACGCGAAGACTGGACCGTCGAGCCCTACGCGCTGACGGAGCAGGACGGCTACTACTATGGCCGCGGCGCGACCGACAACAAGGCCGGGGCGGCGATGCTGACGCGCTGTGCCGACAAGGAAAACCGCGACGAC
>CALKYK010000540.1 GCA_938003715.1 uncultured Gammaproteobacteria bacterium | reverse complement strand
GCGGTCCGCGCGGCGCGCCGCAGCCTTGTGGCCGGATTTTCCGCCTGTTAGCATGACCGCTGCGCCACGGGTTCAAAGGCCGAGTCAATCCGAAGACTTAGCGAAGGCGACCCGGGCCGGATTCGGCAGCCGATTCGGGAGGCGGGGCGGCCGCACGACGGCGCTCCCCCGGGAGAGCGAATTGCTTCTCGACCCCATCCTCGGATGGTTCTCCAACGATCTCGCCATCAATCTCGGCACCGGCAATACGCTGGTGCTGCTGAACGGTCGCCGGCTCGTCAACATGTCGACGTACCAGACCGAGGAAATCGGCGGCAGCTTCGTGCCGGTGAATTCGGTCAACTCCAATCACATCCCGGTGTTCGGCATACAGCGACTCGAAGTCCTCCGCGACGGCGCGTCGGCGATCTACGGCGCGGACGCGGTTGCCGGTGTCGTCAACACGGTGACCAAGACCAACTTCGACGGCTTCACATTACGCCTGAAGCAGACCGAGTATGACCACATTCCGCGCGACGACCAGAGCATCTCGCTCGAGTGGGGCACGTCGCTGAACGGCGGTGCGACCAACGTGGGCGTTTTCGCACGCTACTACCAGCGTGACCGGGTTCGTGCGAGTGACGAAGCACGCTGGGCGGACTCCGACTTTCGCTATCGCTTCGATCCCAGCTCGCCGTACGCGACCAGCACGGTTTTCCGCAACAACAGCGCCAACTCGCTGTACGGACAGTTCGACGTCGTCACCAGCCTGCCGAGCAGCCACAGCCTGCGGCAGAACGACGTCACGGACAGTGCGGGCGAGTTCGAGATCTATCCGCTCGGCGACCCCCGCTGCGCGGGCGGATTCGATACCGGGCAGGGAACCTGCTTACACGAAGACGGGCAGGGTACGTTCCGCTACAACCTGAACGAAGTGCGCGACGTATCGCCGGAAATCGATCGAACCACGGTCTTTGCCTACGTCAACCACGAAATTAACGAGCGGCTGGAACTCTTTGCGGACGCGTATTTCTACCAGTCGCACTCGCAGCGTTTCCTCAACCCTGCGGTGGCGCTGGGTGCCGTTCCGCTGCGAGTCGGCGCGGCGAACTACTACAACCCGCTCGGCCCCTGCACATCGCCGAACCGGCTGCCGGATTCGGTCATCGGCACCGACGTGCCCTGCACCGGGCTCGAGCTGCGCATCGACAACTACCGCTACGCCGAAGCGCCGCGCATCGTCAACGTGGACGGCGACGCATATCGGCTCCTGGCCGGGCTGCGCGGCGACTGGAACGGTTGGGACTGGGAGTCGGCGGCCATCTACTCGGAATCGACCCGCGATGACGTGACGAACAATCGCCTGTCGAACAACCTGCTGACGGCGGCGCTGTTCGATCCGAATCCCACCGCCTATAACCCGTTCAGCGGCGGCGTCAACAGCAACATCGAACAGGCTTACGTCGACGTATTCCGGCTCGGTGAAACCTCGCTGATCTCGTTCGACGCAAAGATGTCGAAAGCCGACATCTTCGAGATGCCCGCCGGCCCGGTCGGCCTGCTGGTCGGATACGAGTGGCGTCGCGAAGATTTTCTGGACGACCGCGATCCGCGTCTCGATGGCACGATCCGTTTCACCGATTTCGAGGGCGAGACGTATCCGCTGACATCCGACGTCGTCAACTCGAGCCCGACACCGGACGGCTGGGGCGACCGCAAGACGAATTCGCTGTTCGCCGAGCTGCAGATTCACGGCCGGTACACGGTCGCCGCGCTGCCCGCCGCAAGTTACAAGGACCTCAGAGACGGCGGCGACACCACCGTCGGAACGTTCGGCATGGGCTGGCGGCCGATCGAGCAGTTCATGCTTCGCGGCTCGGCGTCGACTGCGTTCCGCGCGCCGAACCTGATCACGATCAACGAGCAGTTCGTCGCCCGCTCGAACACGCGTGACGACTGGGTCTGCTTCTACGCAGTCGACAACGGATCGCTGCCGGAAGACAACTCGTTCTCGGACTGCGACTACGGCGTGCAGCGCCAGGCTACCGGCAGCAGGAGCCTGCGCTCGGAAGAATCGGTCAACCTGTCGGTCGGCTTCGTTCTGGAGCCGATAGAGAACCTGACCTTTACGATCGACTACTGGTCGATCGAGAAAGACGACACGATCGGCCTGTTCGGTGAGGAAAACCACATCCTCGTCGACCTGGTTACTCGACTCGAGCAGGGCACGTCGAACTGCGCCGCGGTCGTCGGCCATCCGAACGTCGTGCGCGACGTTCCGATCACCGATCCGACAGAGGTGCAGGGCTTCCTCGATGCCGGCTTGTGCCCTGTCGGTGAAGTGCTGTTCGTGTCCGATACCTACGCCAATCTCGACACGCGCACGATTCGCGGCTACGACGTGGGGCTCTACTACGACATCGATACCGAAATCGGTAACTTCTCGTTCAAGTACAACGGTTCGTTCTACGACGAGTACGAGCAGGAAGCGACCAGTGGCATCTCGGCTTCGATCATTGCGGCCAAGGCGGCGAATCCGAATATCGTCTACCCGATTGCCGGTATCGGTAACCTGCTCAACATCAATGGCAACCAGGACAGCCGCATGACGGCCAGCCTGACCTGGTTCCGCGGTGATTATTCAGCGGGCGTTTCGGCCTACCGGATCGGCAGTTTCGTCCAGCTCCTGTCGAACGGGGACATCTTCCCGGTCAAGGCAATGACGACCATGAACGCGAAGTTCGATTACAGCTTCGCGATATCCGATGTCGCATCCCGCGTTCGGGTCGGCATCAACAACGTCTTCGATGCTCGCGCACCGATCTACGATCGGTCGTTCGGTTTTGCCGACGACGCGCATCGTGACTTTGGCAGGTCCTACTACGTCGACCTGCGTTTCGACTTTTGAGTCCACCCGACTCTGCGAAGCAAAAGGGGGGCATCGCCCCCCTTTTTTTATTGATCGGCAAACGCGCTGTCCGCGGCGACCGCGCTCCAGACCCTGAAGAAATTGCCACCCATGACCTTGCCGACCGTCTCGTCGTCGTGGCCGCGCTCCAGCAGCTCCATCGCAATCGCACGAAACTCCGCGTCGTCGCCGAAGCCTTCGGCATAGCGCGACATGCCGCGCAGATCCGAGCCGATGCCGACGTGATCGTCGCCGGCAATGCTCATTGCGTGCTCGATCAGGTCCACCATCATGTCCACGTCCGGCACCGACGAGCCGTTTGGCCAGACGCCGACCACGCCGCCCGCGCCCGCGATCGCAGCGATTTCCTGATCGGTCAGCGCGCGATCCTGGTCGATCAGCGCTTTCAGGCCACCGTGGCTGAAGATGACCGGGTGCTGCGACAGCTCGAGCACGTCCATGATGGTCTCGGTATTCGCGTGCGCCAGGTCGATTACGATGCCGAGCCGGTTCGCCTCGCGGACGACCTCCCGGCCAAATGCGGTCAGGCCACCGGGTGAATACGGATAGGTCTGGATGTGCCCGAGCTCGTTCGCGCGGAAGTGCACGAGCTGGATCAGCCGCAGTCCCTGTTCGTGCATGGCCCGAAGGTTCTCGATGCTGCCTTCCAGCGCGTCGGCGCCTTCGAGCGCCGGCATGACCGCCACGCTGTCGTTGGTACGTGCGTTGAGAACCGCGGCAGGGTCGGACGCGTGCACCGCAATGCCCAGTTCGAACGTCCGCTGCAGTCGCAGCAGGCGGTCCATGGCGAGAGCGAACGCCTCGCCGGGTTCGGGCTTGTAGCGGCCGCGTTCTATCGTCGTCCCGTCGCGATTATCGTAGCCGCCGCTGTAGGCCATGTCGCTCGAGATATTGGCGACGACCAGGTCCATGTGGCGACGCCGGTACCTATCGATTTCCTCGGCAGCGATCGATTCGACGTTGGCGCGATGGAAGCGGCTGGGATGCGCGTGCATGTCCGCGAATACGAACCGCTCGTTGATCGCACGGATTCTTTCATCGGCTTCTGCCGGAAACGGTTCTTCGGCCGGTCCGCAGGCAATCAGCAATGCAGCGACAAAACCGGTCAAAAACAGGCGAATAGTCATGCTTACCTCGGTGTGAGTTCGGGGTGAATGAACCTGCGATTGATCGGCACCCGGATCGTCCGCTTGGAATGCGGGCCGTAACGTCAGGTGTCGCGGCGAATCAGGTCGGTGCGGATCGACGCAGACTTCGCCGGGTCGCCCTCGACGATGCGCAACAGCTTCGCGGCCAGCATGCGCCCCGCCTGGTGCGTATCCTGGCGAATGGTCGTGATCGGCGGGCTGAAGTACTGCGCAGCCGGGATATCGTTGTAGCCGACGACCGACACGTCGCCGGGAATGCTTGCGCCTGCTTCGCGAAACGCGGAGATAAATGCCATCGCCGCGGTGTCGTTCCAGGTGAAGACTGCGTCCGGTCGCGATTCAATCGAATCGAGGTAGCGCGTCGCCGCCTCGTAGGCGGACTCGTAGCTGAAGCCGTGCAGCTCGATATCGTCGAGGACGATCGCGGCTTCGCCGTTCGCGATGGCGCTCTTCAGCCCTTCGCGGCGCAGGTGAATTTCGCGAAACGACGTGTCACCGACGAACAGGAAGTGCCGGCGGCCGTTTTCCAGGAAATACTCACCGGCCAGCTCACCGCCGCGGAAATTGTCGCTGCCGACCACGCAGTAGTTGGCGTCCGGGGCGGCTGCGCCCCAGACGACGATCGGCGCGCCGGTCGAGGCGAATTCCTTGAGCATTCCCTCGCGATGACCCTGGCCGAGAATGATGAACCCGTCGGCACCGCGTTCATTCAGGATTTGCCTGAACGCGACGGAGTCATTGTGATTCGGTGCGCAAAGGAGCAGGTCCTGGTTGTGATCGCCGAGCGCCTCCGAGACGCCGGCCAGCAGTTCGAACATGAACGGGTCGGAGATGTGGTTTTCCCGGTGTGAACGGAAATCCATCGAGACCGCGATCGTGTTGGTCCGTTTCTGCCGCAGCCGCCTGGCATTGCGATTCACGGCGTAGCCGTGTTCGGCGGCGACCGATAGCACGCGGTCCCGGGTTTTTGCGTTCACCAGCGGGCTGTTGCTGAGCGCCCGAGACACGGTGGGCTTCGAGACATTCGCAAGACGCGCGATGTCCGCCATCGTCTTTATTCGTTTTTCCTTGTCTGCCAATGGCTTCCCTCGAGGCTGACTGCAATATAGCCGCGCCGGGGCACAACTTCAAAGACAGTTGAAATGCATTTCTTGAAATGCATTTCAATGCGGGGTACGGTTGAGAGCGCAACGCGTGGCTATGGAGGGGGAGAAATGACCACCAGAAC
>CALKYK010000539.1 GCA_938003715.1 uncultured Gammaproteobacteria bacterium | reverse complement strand
GGCTCGTGCGGCATGAATGACACGATGCGGTCCTGGCTCTGCACTGGCCGCTCGTCGCGCCGGTTGCGGAACAGCTGCAGTGCTTCCGCCTTCGCCGCCTCCATCGTGACCAGCCGGGTCTCGATCGTCTGCACCGTCGAGCGGCGCCCGGCGGCGAAGTTCATGCTGGTCAACAGGTGTTCCGGTGTCATCCAGCGGAACCAGCCTACCGAGGTTTCGTCGTTTTCCTTGAAGCCGTGTACGAGCTCGAAGCCTGAAGACGAAATGTCGTAAATGCCGACTATGTAAGTGTTGTCGTCATTGAAGCGCGCGGCGAGGTAGCGGCCGCCGGGCGAGATTTCGAGGTCGGAAAACGTCGGCAGTCGGGCGAAGTCCTCGACCGTTGCGGCAGCGACGGAAAATGTCGCGAACGTGAAGCAAAGTAGCGTGGCGAACGACCGGCGCACTCGAGCGCGGCCGGCAACGACGGCAGCCGGCATGCGAATCCCCAAAGGTTATTGTTATGGCTGCCAGTTTAGCGTGAATCGTCGCCGAGCGCTGCGAGCTGGTCGGCCTGGTACTCGCTGACCAGCGGGTCGATGACGTGGTCAAGATCGCCTTCGAGAATTTCCGCTAGCTTGTAGAGCGTCAGGTTGATGCGGTGGTCGGTGACGCGGCCCTGCGGGAAGTTATAGGTGCGAATCCGCTCCGAGCGATCGCCCGAGCCGACCAGCAGCTTGCGCTTCGCCGCCTGTTCTTCGGCCTGGCGCGTCACTTCTGCATCAAGCAGCCGCGCCTGCAGCAGGGACATGGCGCGCGCGCGGTTCTTGTGCTGCGAGCGCTCGTCCTGGCATTCGACGACGATGCCGGTCGGCAGGTGCGTCAGGCGCACTGCGGAATCAGTCTTGTTCACGTGCTGGCCGCCGGCACCCGAGGCGCGGTAGGTATCGACACGCAGGTCGTTCGGGTCGATTGCGGTTTCCTCGACTTCGTCCGGTGCCGGCAGGACCGCGACGGTGCAGGCAGACGTGTGGATCCGCCCCTGCGATTCCGTCGCCGGTACGCGCTGCACGCGGTGCGCACCTGATTCAAACTTCAGCCGCGCGTAGGCGCCGTTGCCGCTGATGCGGCTGATGATTTCCTTGTAGCCGCCGTGCTCGCCCTCGCGTGCGCTCAGGATCTCCAGCGGCCAGCGCATCGCTTCAGCGTACTTCGCGTACATGCGGAACAGGTCGCCGGCAAAGATTGCGGCCTCGTCTCCGCCGGTGCCGGCACGAATTTCCAGGAAAACGTTGCTGTCGTCGTACGGATCGGGTGGTATCAGCGATTTCTGCAGCTCCAGTTCGAGCGTTTCGCGCCGGGACTCCAGCGCCGCCAGCTCTTCCTGGCCCATCTGCCGCACTTCGGCATCGGCGTCTGCGACCATTTCTTCCGCCGCGGCGATGTCGCCTTTCAGTTTGCCGAACTCGCGAAACAGCGATACGACCGGTTCCAGCCGCGCGTATTCTTTCGACAGGTTTCGAAAACGGTCCTGGTCGGCAATCGTGTCCGGGTCTGCAAGCAGGCCTGCGATTTCCTCGAAACGGTCCCGGGTTGCTTCGAGCTTGTTCTCGATGCTCTCCTTCATCGCTCAGTCTTCCGGTGGAAGTCCGAACAACTCGCGCGCCGTCTGCACGAATTCCCGATCCGATCGTTCGCCCGCTTCCCGCAGTCTCACGCTCGGCAGGTGCAGGACTTTCTTCAGCAGCGCTGACGTGACGTATTCGAGCACCTCGTCCTGGTCGGCGCCTTTCGCAAGACGCCGCCGCGCCTGGTCGAGAACCTCGCCACGCAGCATGTCGCAGTGATCGCGAAGCGCCGTGATAACCGGGGCGACTTCTTTCGAGCGCTCGATCATCAGGTAGCTCGGCGTTTCGTCCTCGAGTATGCGCGCGGGCGCCTCGGCAGCGGCCTCGCGGCTGGATGGACCCTCGGTGATCACCTTGTCGAGGTCGTCGATCGTGTACAGATAGACGTCGTCGAGTTCGCGGATTGCCGGATCGAGGTCGCGTGGCACCGCGATGTCGACGGCAAACACCGGGCTGCGCTTGCGCTGCCGGATGGCTGCACGCATCTGATCGACGGTGATGATCGGGTCCGTGCTGGCCGTGGAACTGATCAGGATGTCGGCCTCGGGCAGCGTGCCTTCCAGTTCCGAAAGCGGCAGCGCGAAACCGTCGAATCGTGCGGCAAGCTCCTGAGCGCGCTGCAGGTTGCGATTGGCGACGAACAGGCGGCCGATGCCTTTGCCGTAGAGGTGCTTGGCAACGAGTTCTATCGTTACGCCCGCCCCGATAAGCAGCGCCGTGTGCCGGGAAAAACCGGAAAAAAACTGGTTCGCGAGGCTCACCGCGGAGTACGCCACGGACACCGGGCTCGAACCGATCTCGGTGTCCGTGCGCACCTTCTTGGCGACCGAGAACGTGTGGTGCAGCAACCGGTTCAGGCTGCCACCGGTGCTGCCGGCCCGTTCCGCGAGGCGAAAAGCGTCCTTGAGCTGCCCCAGGATCTGCGGCTCGCCGAGCACCATCGAATCGAGTCCGCAGGCGACGCGGAACAGGTGGCGCACGGCCTCCTCGCCGTCCAGTTCGAAAAGCGCGGCACGCGCTTCTTCGCCAAGCTGCTGGTCATCCTGCAGCCATTCGCGCAGCCGCATGCGACCGTCGCCGTCGGCGTCCGTGTATATCTCGGTGCGGTTGCAGGTCGAAAGCAGCACGGCTTCGTGTATTCCGTCGATGCGCATTATGTCCGCGAGCGCATCGTCGACCGCGTCCTCGGCGAACACGACCTGCTCGCGTATTTCGACAGGCGCCGTGTTATGGTTCAGCCCGAGGACGTGCAGCGGCATTGCGGGAATCCGGATACAGGGTGCAGATCAACGCGTATCATAAGCGAACTGATGAACCAGTTCCTTGTCTGTGTTCCCGGTGACTGCCATATTTCCGCCCGACGGAATGAATTCGAACTTTCCCTTCCACGCTTCCGGAATCCGCATGCTGCGTGCCGCATTTTTCTGCATTTCACTACTGACGCTTGCTGCCGGCGCATCGGCTGACGAGCGTGCCGAGCAGGTTGCGGCGTTCGTCGAGCAGGCCGAGTCGGCGCTCGAGCGGCACGATTACCAGCTTGCCTCCGCCGAATACCGGCGTGCCGCGGAGCTGAGTGAAAACGTCCAGCTTGCCGAGCAGGCAACGCGTGTCGCCTACAGTTACGGTTTCAACGACGATGCCCTGCGTTCGGCGCGGCGCTGGCTGGAACTCGAGCCGGACAGCGACGAAGCGCTGCTGTACGTAGCGCAGCTATATCTCCGGACCGGCGAAATTCGCGAGTCCAGGCGCAGTTTCGAGCGCCTGCTGGAGCGCGGCGACGAGCCGGCCGACGAGCGCCTGCTGGCACTGATCCCGGGCCTGTCCCGCGAGGACGCCGACTACGCCTACGCGCTGATGCGGCCGCTGGCCCGGCCGCACCGCGATTCTGCGGCCGCGCACTACGCGGTTGCCGTCATGGCGCTGCAGGCGGGAGAGACCGACGTTGCCATCGAACGCGCCGAGGCCGCGATCGAACTCGATGCCGAATGGGTGAAGCCCCGCCTCCTGTACGCCCGATCGCTGCTGATTTCCGGCGACCAGGAAGGCGCAATCGATTACGCGGCGCGGCTGGTAGGCGACGATCCGGATCCGGATCCCGAGGCGCGGCTGGAACTCGCCATCATGCTGATCTCGGCGGATCGCGACGACGATGCGCTGAGCCAGGTCAACCAGATCCTGCTCGAGCAGCCGTACCGCACCGATGCGCTGCGCCTGATGGCGATCATCAACTATCGTCTCGAGCATTTCGATGCGGCGCGAGCCGATTTCGAGGACCTGCTCGAAACCGGGCACTACCGGATGGACGCGCTCTACTACCTGGGGCGGATCGCCGACGAGACGGACGACCCCGAGCGTGCCTACGACTACTACTCGAAGGTCACGGTCGGCAACAACGCCGTGCCGGCGCAGAGCCGCGCTGCCGGCATTCTGCTGCAGCAGGGGGACGGCGAGGCTGCGCTCGAACATCTCGAACGCTATGCCGAAATCAATCCGAACTACGCGGTCGACATGTTGCGAGCCCGGGCACAGCTTCTCGGCCGGATGGAAAGATACGAAGCGGCGCTCGAGTACTACGACAAGGTCGTCGCCTACCGGCCGCGCGACGAGGGCACGCACCTCGGTCGCGCCGAACTGTTGTTGCGCATGGGGCGCGTGTCGGACGCGATCGAGCAATACCGGGTCGCAGTGCGGCGCTGGCCGGACAGCGCAATGTCGCTCAACGCGCTGGGTTACACGCTGGCCGACAAGACGACGCGGTATGAAGAAGCCGAGAAACTGATTGCGAAAGCGCTGCACCTGGAGCCAGGCAGCGCGGCAATCATCGACAGCTGGGGCTGGGTATTGCACAAGCTGGGCCGTCACGAGGAGGCCCTCGGTCACCTGCAGAAGGCGTACGAAATGCTTCGGGACCCCGAGGTCGCTGCGCACATCGTCGAAGTGCTGTGGATTCTCGATCGAAAGGACGAGGCTCGCACCGCGCTGGCCGAGGCCGACGAGCGGTTCCCGGACGACGACCTGCTGCTCGACGTACGTCGTCGCCTGATGCCGGGGCAGCCGTGAGCGGCGACGCACGCCGCCACCGTCCGCATCGACTCGCCCTGATATTCCTGCTGCTCGCCGGCTGCGCGACGCCTCGCGCCGCGCTTCTTCCCGCCTTGCCCGACTGGGCCACCCGGCAGCAGGTGCTCGCCGGCGTCGACGAGTGGGAGTTTGCCGGGCGTGTCGGCGTCAGTGCCGGCGAAGAAGGATTCAACGGCAAGATCTGGTGGCGCCAGGACGGGATCGTGTTCCGTGCCCGGCTGAGCGGCCCGCTGGGTGTCGGCACCGTGTTCATCAACGGCCACGGGAACATATTGTCCGTGACCGACAAGGATGGCGAGGTGACCCAACTCGACGATGCCGAGCGCGAGCTGCGAGACCGCTACGGCTGGACGATCCCGGTTCGGAGCCTGCGCTACTGGGCGCTCGGCATTCCCGATCCCGGCTCGGACGCACAGACGCGGGTCGACGACGACGGACGCCTGGTCGAATTGCAACAGAACCGGTGGAGCGTCGACATCGACCGCTACGCCGAAGGCGGCGGGCAGTCGATGCCGAGGCGCCTGACGGCGATCAGCGACGACGTCAGGGTGCGCCTGATCATCGATGACTGGACGTTTCGCTGAATCGATCCG
>CALKYK010000538.1 GCA_938003715.1 uncultured Gammaproteobacteria bacterium | reverse complement strand
ATCGGTGTCCTGGTCAACAACGCCGGCATCCTGCGCGGCGACACGCTGGAATCGGTCGACTTTGATGCGATGCTCGAACAGTACCGGGTCAACACGATCGGCCCGCTGCGTGTCACACGCGCGCTGCGCGGCAATCTCGGACGTGGATCGAAGGTCGGCATCGTGACCAGCCGTGTCGGCTCGATCGCCGACAACGGCTCCGGAAACAACTACGGATACCGCTGCTCGAAAGCGGCCGCAAACATGGTCGGCAAGAATCTGCACCATGACCTGTCGGCGGCCGGAATCGCGGTGGCGCTGCTGCATCCCGGACTCGTGGCCACCGACATGACGGGGGGCACCGGGATCTCGCCGGCCGCCGCAGCGAGCGGCCTGATCGATCGCCTCGACGAGCTGTCGCTCGAGAACAGCGGCGGCTTCTGGCACGCCGAGGGCTACACCCTCCCCTGGTAGGCGGGCTTCAGGCGTGCCGTTCGCCGGACGCCTTGTCGCGCAGGCGCGATACGCGATCGGCGTGTTCGAGCATGAACGACGACACCTCGTCGGCCGGAATCGGCCGGCAGAAATAGTAGCCCTGCATCTCGTCACAGCCGAGCTTGCGCAAAAGCTCGTAGTGCTCGCTGGTCTCGACACCTTCTGCGATGACGTTCAGCTTCAGGCTGTGCGCGAGCGCGACGATCGCCGAGCAGATCGACAGGTTGTCGCCTGTGGCGCCGAGTTCGGTCACGAACGAGCGATCGATTTTCAGCGCATGGATCGGGAACTTGTTCAGGTAGCTGAGAGACGAGTATCCGGTGCCGAAGTCGTCGACGACGAGCGACAGGCCGGCGCGCTTCAGCTTTGCCAGCGTCCCGATCGTGCCGTCGGCGTCGCGCATCAGCTCGCTCTCGGTGAGTTCGATATCGATCAGCCCGGGATCGATCTCGTGCTTGCGAATCGCCGACGTGACTTCCTGGTAGACGTCGCTGTGCGTGAACTGCTTGCCGGAGATATTCACTGCGATCGGGATGTCTGCGAGCGGCGTGCCCTGCCAGGCCCGGGCCTGGCGGCATGCCGCGTCCAGCACCCAGTTGCCGAGATCCAGGCTCAGCCCGGCCTCCTCCGCGACCCTGATGAACTTGTCGGGTGGAACCGGGCCGCGCTCGGGGTGCGTCCAGCGCGACAATGCCTCGACGCCGGTAATCTCGCCGCTGACGAGTGACAGCTTGGGCTGGTAATGCAACTCCAGTTCGTTGTTGGCGATGGCGCGTCGCAGCGAGTGCTCCAGGTCGATGTGTTCCAGCGACCGCACCGACATCGTACCGGTGAACTGGCGACAGGCATTCCGCCCGGAGTCCTTGGCGTGATACATCGCCATGTCGGCGTTCTTGACCAGCGTGTCGATGTCCTCTCCATCGTCGGGGTAATTCGCAATGCCGATACTCGAGGTGACGACAAACTCGTGCCCGTCCTTGACGATCGGCTCGCTGACGACGGCGGTAATGCGCGCGGCGATCTTTTCCGCTTCGTCGGGCGAGCTGACGTCTTTCAGCACGATCGAGAATTCGTCGCCGCCGAGACGCGCCAGGTGCAGGTTCGAATACGAGGCTGCTGAACGCGCCACGTAATCGTCGGCACGAACGCATTGCTCGATCCTCGAGGAAACGGTGCATAACAGCTCGTCGCCGATGGAATGCCCGAGCGAATCGTTGATGCGCTTGAAGTTGTCGAGGTCGAGGTGCAGGACGCTCAGCATCGTGCCCTTTTCCCTCGCCTCGCGGATGCCCTCGGAGAGATGCGTCAGGAACGACTGCCGGTTCGGCAGCCCGGTCAGCGAATCGTAGTAGGCGAGCTTGTAGACTCTCGCATTGGCCTGCTTTCGCTCGGATATGTCCTGCACGAAGACCAGCGTGCGATCGGCGGTGAACGGCACCATCCGCGTTTCGAAATAGCGCGTCGTGATCACGTCGTTGGTGCTGAACTCCCCGTGGTGCATGCGCCCGCTTTCGAGCACCTCGTCCGCCTGCGCGAACCAGCGGTTCGCGACGTCGTCGGGAATCGAATCGAGCCAGACGCGGTCCTCGCCGGCGACGTCGATCGACCCGGGTAACGCGCCGGTGCCGGCAACCTGGTCGATGGTCTTGTTGGCGCGGTCCACGACCAGGACCAGGTCCGGAATGGCTTGAATAAAGGCGCGGTTCTTGGCCTCGCTTTCGCGCAGTCCGCGGCTCACCAGGCCGGTGCGCAGGATGTAGCGAATGCGGTGCGCGAAAAGGGCCGGGTCGACCGGCGTGGAGACGAAATCGGTCGCGCCGGTTTCGAAGCCTTTCTCGATCGCCTCGAGATCGCCTTCGTCGGTCACCATCACGATCGGAACGTCGGCGAATTCCGGCCGCCGGCGCAGTTCGCGGCAGGTATCGTAGCCGTCCTGCCCGGGCAAATCAGCCGCCAGGAGGATCAGCTCCGGCGCCGCGCCCTGCAGCCGCTCGACGGCTTCACCGCCGTCGCCCGCCTCGACCACGTCGCACTCGAGGTCGCCGAGCATCGCGGCCAGCAGATCACGCCGGGCCGCATCGGCATCGGCGACCAGCACCGACCCGCCGCGGACGGGCAGCCCGCCCGGTGCAGCGCCCCGCGGCGCGAGCACGCGAAGTAT
>CALKYK010000537.1 GCA_938003715.1 uncultured Gammaproteobacteria bacterium | reverse complement strand
AGGCGAATGAGGTACAGGGGGAGGTGGGTGGCGCCGTCCTTGTGGTGATTCTCGAACGCGCTCGGCAACCTGACGTCGAGCCACTTGCCGCCGGAACCGACGATCTGTTCGGCCTGTTCGGGTGACACCCAGTCCAGCATCGGCTCGTTCAGGAGACGTTTGAAATCGTCCTTGCCGAGCCGCATGACCGCGCCGTCGGTCTGCATCGTGACCGTCGCGTTGCGCTTGGCGTCGGAGATCAGCGCTTCCTCGCCGAACGTGTCGCCGACGACGAGTTCGGCGAGCTTGATGCCGTCCTTGTTAAGTGGTGTCTCGCGCGTGACCAGGCACTTGCCGCGCGTGAGCACATAAAAATAGTCGCCCTCGGATCCCTGCTTGACGACGACGTCTCCCGCCTTGTAGTTGATCTGCTGCATGCGCATGAAGATGGCCTGGATATTCGCCGGCGGGATCTTGTGGAACGCCTTGGCCTGCAGCAGCATCGTCATCCAGTCGTCGCCGCCGTCTTCCGCTTTTTCCTGCAGCTCAGACACCTCGTAGGAGCCGGTCTGGTCCCAGGTCAGCATCACGTCGAGCAGGTCGCTGTCGATGGACAGGAACTGCACCCGGTCATAGGCGCGTGCCGTGAACTTGCGGGGGAACATCGGTGAGACGGGATTGCGGGCGCTTTCCGTACCGCCCTCGACGACGGACGCGGTTTGGCCGCCCTCGAGCAGTTCGAGCGAACCGGAGATCACGTAGACCGTCATCTTCTCCGTGTCGCCTTCCTTGAACAGGATCTGCTGGGGTGACAATTCCCGTATCTGCACCTTCTTCGCGAGGGCGACGAGATTGTCCCGCTTCAGCCCGTCCAGGGGCGAAAATCTCTTGAGCAGTTCGATATCCAGCTGCTCAGCGCTCATGATCCATCCTGTCCAAACCGCAAAACTCCCCGCCGGCAGCCTTCAGGATCTGCCGGGGACGCGCATAAGCCCTTATTCTAACTTCAATTTGTCGGCATCCGGTACCAGGATGTCCGGCTATCGTGAAGGGGCGCACAGTTTAGCAAGCATTCCGGGTGCAAATGTCACCCGCGCCCGGTCTCGAGCGCCGCCCAGCCGGCGTGCGGGGCGTAGCGATCGCCGTGCGCCGCCGCCAGTCCCTCGAGCTTCGCGACAACGTCGTCGACGCCGCGCTGGCGCGCGTACTGCAGAGGCCCGCCGCGAAACGGGGCGAACCCGGTGCCGAATATGACGCCGGCGTCGAGCAGGTCGGCGTCCGCAACGACGCCTTCATCCAGGCAGGCCACCGCCTCGTTGACCATCGGCAGGATCAGGCGGTCGATGAGGTCTCCGGGCACCGGCGCATCGCCCGGCGGCGGCTTGATCGCTTTTCCGTCCTCCCAGCGATAGAAGCCCTGGCCGGATTTGCGGCCCTTGTCGCCGCGCTCGACCATTTCGCCGAGACGCGCCGGCACCGGCCGGCCGAATGCGGCGCCGAGCACTTTGGATACGTGCAGCGCGACATCGATGCCGACGCTGTCGACCAGCTCGACCGGTCCCATCGGCATGCCGAAGTCTTCCGCCGCCCGGTCGATGCTCGCGAGCGGCACGCCGGCTTCGAGCAGGTGCATCGCTTCCGCCATGTACGGCGCCAAAAGCCGGTTCACGACGAAGCCTGGCGCGCTCATGCATTCGAGCGGATACTTGCCGATGGCCTTGACGAACGCGAACCCCTCGTCGAGCGCGTCCTGCTCGGTGTCCTCGCAGCGAATGACCTCGACCAGCGGCAGCTGTGCGACCGGATTGAAAAAATGCAGGCCGATGAAGCGCCGCGGTCGTTCGACCACCGTGCGTAATTCCTCGAGCCGGATGCTGGACGTGTTCGTCGCCAGAATCGCATCGGAGCGCATCGTTTCGCCTACCTTGCGATACAGCGCCTGCTTCGCATCGAGGTCCTCGAAGATTGCCTCGATAATCAGGTCCGCACCGGCGACGCCGTCGCCCGGCACGTCGGGGCGCAACCGGCTTTTTGCGGCCGAACGCTCTTCGGCGTCCCGAATCCGCTTCTCGAACAGTCGTTCCGCTCGCTCGAGCGCCGGCGCGACGTACTGTTCCTCGCGATCCTGCAGCGTGACATCGAGCCCGCGCAGCGCACACCAGGCCGCGATGTCGCCACCCATCACGCCGGCGCCAATGACGTGTACCTTGCCGATCTTGCGTGGCGGCTTGCCGCCCTGGCCCTTGAGTCGGTTCTGCAGGAAAAACACGCGCACGAGATTGCGCGACGTGTCGGTCACCATCAGGTCGGCGAACGATCGTGCTTCGGCCTCGTAGCCTGTCGCCGGCGATGCGCCGTGACGTGACCAGAGGTCGATAATCGCGTACGGGGCAGGGTAGTGGTCGGGGCGTGCCTTGGACCGAACCTGTGCGCGCAGCATGCGCGCAACGAATGGCCTGAGCGGCGCCAGGTTCAGCAGCCGGTCGACAAACGGGGCGCGCAGATGCTGCGGCCGCGACTTCACCATGTTGCGCGCTTCGTCACGCCATTTTTCGGTGGAGGTAATCCGGTCGACCAAACCCTGGCGCTTTGCCTTGTCGACGCGAATCGGCTTTCCAGTCAGCATCAGTGGCATCGCAGCGCGCACGCCCATGATCTGCACGGAACGCACCGTGCCGCCGAAACCGGGATGGAGTCCCAGCTGAACTTCCGGCAGGCCGATCACGGATTTCCGGTTTGGCATCGCGATCCGGTAATCGCAGGCGAGCGCCAGTTCGAGACCGCCGCCCAGTGCAAACCCGTCGATGACCGCGACCGTCGGGCAGTCGAGCGCGGCGAGCCGGTTGATCATCTCCTGACCGAGGCGCACGAGTTCGAACGCCTTGTCGGCCGACTCGATGGTAGTGAACTCGTTGATATCGGCACCCATGATGAAACCGCTTTCCTTGCCGGAGTAGATCACCAGCCCGGTGGGCGGCTCCGGGCCGAGTTCGCCGAGGATCTCGTCCAGCTCCCGCAGGACCGGTTCGGAGAGCACATTGGCACTGCCGTCTGCCTTGTCGATGCAAAGCCAGCAGATGCCGGCGTCGTCACGTTCAAGGCGCCAGTTTGCGTAGGTTTCGTTTTCGCTCATGCGGGGTCGACCTCGAAGTCGCATATCAGCGGCAGGTGATCGGAACCGCGCACCTGCGGAGTCTCGAAATGGGTAACGTTGATGCCGTCCTGATACAGGATGAAGTCGAGCTCCTTGCGCGGTGCGCGGCTCGGGTAGGACGGTTCGCTTTGCACGTTCGCGCTGCGCAATCCGGCCGCGCGCATGAACAGGTAGATCTCGTTCTGGCCCCAGAACGTGTTGAAGTCGCCCGCGACGATGACCGGCTTGCTGGTCACCTCGATCAGGTCGTAGAGCTTGCGCAGCTGCAGGTGCCGATGGCGGTATTTCAGCGACAGGTGGACGAGAAAGACGGCAAAGCTGTCCATCTCCAGCTCGATGATCAGACGCTTGATGCCGGTTTCGAAATAGTGGAACGACTCGCCGTGAACCCTCGGCGCGGCGAGAAAGGCGTTGCCCTGTTTGCGAATGATCGGCAACAGCTTGTTGATCGATTTTGCGCCGTACTTGGTTTCATAGGACGAGTTCATGCCGAGCTCGGCCGCGATCACTTCGGCCTGGTTCACCTTGCGGCTGCGAATCGAACCCGTGTCGACCTCGATCAGACCGACGATGTCCGGGTCGGCCGACTTGATGAAATTCGTGATGTCCGGCAGGACGTTCTGGTTGCCGAGAATGTAGCCCGCGCCCGGCAGCGGCATGTGCATCGACGCGCCGGCACCGACGCCGTAACGAATGTTGTAGAGCAGTAGTCTCATGAACGCACGCTACGATACACTACTGCCTGTGAGGATGGCAGACGGGGTCCGCAATGTCTGAAAGCAATCCGATCCGCGTGTTCGTGACCCATACTTTCCGCGAGACCGACGAATACCTCCGCGTGTTCGAGTTCCTGGAAAGCGTGGAACGTTTTTTCTACATAAACGTCAGCAAGCCGGAAGATGTACCGGGAACAGGCGGACTCGACGCGATCAAGGAAGAGCTGATCAAGCAGATCAAGGAGAGCGAGGCGGTCATCGTGCTGGCGACGCTGTACCTCGACAACGAGGACCTGGTTCGCTTCCAGATGGACGTGGCCGAAGCGAACAAGATACCGCTGATCGGCATCCGGCCGTTCGGCGGCCTGCTCGAAACGCCCGACGCGCTGGCCGAAAGGGTCAGCGAGCACATCAACTGGAACGAGCGCGAAATCGTCGATGCGCTCAAGCGGCAGGCACGCCTGGAAGACACCTCGCGCTGGGAAACCATTGAATTTACGCTTGATTGACCGGGATTCGCGCCGTGGTCGCTGACGTCCTGGTCATCGCGCATCGCGGCGCATCCGGGTACCTGCCCGAGCATACGCTCGAGGCGAAAGCCTATGCTCACGCGCTGGGCGCCCACTACATCGAGCAGGACCTGGTCGTCACCCGGGACGACGAACTGGTCGTGCTGCACGATATTCATCTCGAGCGCGTCACCGACGTCGCCGATCGCTACCCGGAGCGGCACCGGGACGATGGCCACTGGTACGCGCGCGATTTCGATCTCGCGGAAATACGCACGCTGACCGCGGGTGAACGGCGCAGTGAAGACGGCGCGACGGCCGTGTACCCGAACCAC
>CALKYK010000536.1 GCA_938003715.1 uncultured Gammaproteobacteria bacterium | reverse complement strand
GCCGCATCCTGGAACCCGGGGAGTACCTCGCGGGCGACGTCGACACCCGGAGACCGGTTGCGCCCGGCGAAAGTTTCACCGCGGTCATCCCGGTCGACGAACCGTCGGCGGACGCCGTCGGCTTCAAGCTCAACGTCTGCTACCGGGTAACCCGGGCAAGCGTTCGCTGCGCGACCGAAGACTTCAAGAACTGATGCAGGTCGGTCCGTACACGCTCGCCAGCCGGTTCCTGCTCGCGCCGATGGCGGGGATCTCCGACGCTCCGTTTCGCCGATTGTGCCGGCAATTCGGTGCCGGGCTCGCCACCTCGGAGATGACGACCGCCGACATCACGCTTTGGCATACAGCGAAGTCGCGGCGGCGCCTCGATATCGATGACGATGCGGAACCGCGCGCCGTGCAGATCGCGGGCTCCGAGCCTGAAGACATGGCGCGCGCCGCCCGCGCCTGCGTCGCGCGTGGCGCACAGATCGTCGACATCAATATGGGCTGCCCGGCGAAAAAAGTGTGCAATCGCCTCGCCGGTTCCGCACTGCTTTCCGAGCCCGGGCGCGTGCGCCGCATTCTCGAGGCCGTGACCGCTGCGGTCGACGTGCCCGTCACGCTCAAGATCCGCACCGGGCCGGCGCCTGGCGATCGCAACGGCGTGGACATTGCGTCCATTGCGGAAGACTGCGGAATTGCTGCACTCGCGGTACACGGCAGAACCCGCGCGTGTCGATTCAAGGGAATCGCAGAGTATGAAACGATTGCGCGCATCGTCGACGCGGTGAACATACCCGTCATCGCCAACGGCGATATCGACAGTCCGGAGAAGTCGCTTGAAGTTTTGCGCCTAACCGGCGCCGCCGGCTTGATGATCGGGCGCGCCGCACGCGGACGTCCGTGGATCTTTCGCGAATTGCAGCATTTCCACCGAACCGGTACGCATTTTGCACCGCTAGCAAAAGACGAAGTCCGTGATATCATGCTGGCCCACCTAAGCGACCTGTACCAGTTTTATGGGGATCAAACTGGCGTTCGGGTGGCTCGCAAACACCTGACCTGGTATTGCGCCGAACTGAATAACGCAAACGAATTTCGGTCCCGGGTGGTGCGAATAGACAATGCTTCCGAGCAATTCCGTCTGACGCGGCATTTTTTCGATTCGTCGAATGGGGAGAATGCAATCGCCGCGTAGAGAATCCGTTTCCGGAAGCGATGGGCAGGCAACATTCACTTCAGGATGCACGGTAAAGTGGCCAGAACAAACAGAAAATCAAAAACAGGCACGCCAAAAACCTTAAATGCCTCGAACACCCGGAAACCGCTCAGAAAACATACCGAAGACGCGCTGAAACAGTATTTCAAATCGCTGAACGGCGACCGTCCGGGTGACCTGTACGACCTGGTCATGGGCGAAGTCGAGGAACCGCTGTTCCGGGCGGTAATGGACTACACCCAGGGCAACCAGAGCCAGGCGGCCGGAATCTTAGGCATCAATCGCGGCACGCTGCGCAAGAAGCTCAAAACGTACTCGCTGCTGCAGTAAGGCAAGACCGATGTTCAAAGTGCGACGGGCGCTGGTCAGCGTGTCTGACAAGCGCAATCTGGTCGATTTTGCTCGCGGACTCGTCGCGATGGACATCGAGATCCTGTCGACCGGCGGCACCTGCCGGCAGCTCAGGGATGCCGGCATCGAAGCGATCGAGGTTTCCGCGCGCACCGGTTTTCCCGAGATCATGGACGGGCGCGTGAAGACGCTGCACCCGGTCATCCACGGTGGCCTGCTCGGCCGGCGCGGTACCGACGAGGCGGTGATGGCGAAACACGGCATCGACCCCATCGACCTCCTGGCCGTGAACCTGTACCCGTTCGAGGCGACGGTCGCGCGACCCGACTGCACGCTCGAGGACGCTGTCGAAAACATCGACATCGGCGGCCCGGCGATGATCCGCGCGGCATCGAAGAACCACGACGGCGTGGCGGTCGTCGTCGACCCGGACGACTACGAGGCCGTACTCGACGCACTGCGGACCGACGAACTGGATATCGAACGGCGTCGCGGTCTCGCCGCCAAGGCCTACGCGCACACCGCGGCCTACGACACCGCCATCTCGCGTTACCTCGACGGCACGCTGGACCAAGCGGGTTTTGCGGAGCGCTTCCTCTACTGCGGCAAGCGGGTGCAGACGCTGCGCTACGGGGAGAACCCGCACCAGGCTGCGGCGTTTTACCGTGATCAGGACGCCGCCGGCGATACGCTGGCGCACGCGCGCCAGCTGCAGGGGAAGGAACTCTCCTACAACAACATCGCGGACACCGACGCCGCGCTGGCCTGCGTCCGGCAGTTCGACGCGCCGGCCTGCGTGATCGTCAAACACGCCAATCCCTGCGGCGTCGCCGTCGCCGACGATCTTCTCACCGCCTACCAGAAAGCGTTTTCGACCGATCCGACCCCGGCGTTCGGCGGCATCATCGCCTTCAACAGGCCGCTGGACGGCAAGACCGCGGCGACAATCGTCGAGCGGCAATTCGTCGAGGTCATCGCGGCGCCGCACTTCGAGCCCGCGGCGCTCGATGCGGCCGCTGCCAAAAAAAACGTACGTCTGCTCGAAACGCTCGGCGAAGGGGCCGGCACGGGCGGTCTCGAGGTCAAGAAAGTATCGGGAGGCCTGCTCGTGCAGGACAGCGACACCGGCATGATCGGCCGCGGTGATCTCGAGGTCGTTACCGAAAGCGCGCCCGACGAGGCGCAGCTCGCCGACCTGCTGTTTGCCTGGAAAGTTGCGAAGTACGTCAAATCGAATGCGATTGTTTTCTGCCGCGACGGCATGACGATCGGCGTCGGTGCCGGCCAGATGAGCCGGGTGTACTCGACGAAAATCGCCGCGATCAAGGCGGCGGACGAGGGTCTCGAAGTCGCCGGCTCGGTCATGGCATCGGATGCGTTCTTTCCGTTTCGCGACGGCATCGACAGCGCGGCCGAGCACGGCATTTCTGCAATAATCCAGCCGGGCGGTTCGATGCGGGACGACGAGGTCATCGCAGCTGCCAACGAGCACGGCCTCGCAATGGTCTTCACCGGCATGCGCCACTTCAGACACTGACGATTCGACAAGGGGGCGGCATCGGCCGCGGACGACGCCTATGAAAATCCTGGTAGTCGGTAACGGCGGGCGCGAACACGCGCTGGCCTGGAAATGTGCGCGTTCGCCGCGCGTCACCGAAGTGCTCGTGGCACCGGGCAATGCGGGCACCGCACGCGAAGCAAAAGTCAGAAACGTCGACGTCGCCGCCGACGATATCGATGGCCTGCTCGCGCTTGCCGCGAAGGAAAACGTCGCCCTGACGATCGTCGGACCCGAAGTTCCTCTCGTCGCCGGCATCACCGACCGTTTCGTCGAACGGAGCCTTCGCTGCTTCGGCCCGGTTGCAGCCGCGGCGCAGCTCGAGGGATCGAAAGCGTTCACCAAGGACTTCCTCGAGCGGTTCGGCATCCCGACCGCCGAGTACCGCAATTTCACGGCGCTGGATCCGGCACTCGACTACATTCGTTCGCGCGGCGCGCCGATCGTGATCAAGGCTGACGGGCTCGCCGCCGGCAAGGGCGTGATCGTGGCGATGACGCTTGAAGAGGCCGAGCGCGCGGCCAGCGATATGCTCGGCGGCAGCGCCTTCGGCGACGCCGGCCGCCGGATCGTCGTCGAGGAATTTCTCGACGGCGAGGAAGCGAGCTTTATCGTCGTCACGGACGGCGTCAACGTGCTGCCCCTGGCGAATTCGCAGGATCACAAGGCGCGCGACGAGGGCGATACCGGTCCCAACACCGGCGGCATGGGCGCGTACTCACCGGCGCCGGTCGTCACGTCCGGGATCGAGCGGCGGATACTCGACGAGGTGATTCATCCCACGCTCGCGGGCCTTCGCGAGTCCGGCATCACGTACACCGGCTTCCTGTACGCCGGGCTGATGATCATGCCGGACGGCACGCCGAAGGTCATCGAGTTCAATTGCCGCATGGGCGATCCGGAGACGCAGCCGATCCTGATGCGGCTCGAGAGCGATCTTGTCGACATCTGCGAAGCCGCGCTCGACAGCACGCTCGACCAGGTCGACGCACGTTGGGATCCGCGAGCGGCGCTCGGCGTCGTAATGGCCGCCGGCGGGTATCCGGGCAGCTATGAAAAAGGTGCGGTCATCGACGGCCTGGATCGCGTCTCCGGCGACGACGTCAAGGTGTTTCACGCCGGTACGGACGAAGCGGCCGGCAATGTCGTGACCAGCGGTGGTCGCGTACTGTGCGTGGTAGGGCTGGGCGATACCGTTTCCGGCGCGCGGGACACCGCGTACGCCGCGGTCGATTCGATCCGCTGGCCGGCTGCGTACTTCCGCCGCGACATCGGTCATCGAGCCATCGGCCGTTCGGCCGCTGCCTGAATCGCCACGTCATGCTGACCGTTGCCGAAGCGAAAAGCGCAATCGCCTCGGCGATGCCCGAGTTCGATTCGGTCACCGTCGACCTGGGCTCGGCCGGCGGACGCATGCTGCGCCAGGCGATCACCGCGGAACGCGACCAGCCGCCGTTCGACCGCGTGACGATGGACGGCATTGCCATCTCATATCGCACCGTTGCGAACGGCACGCGCAGTTTTCGCATTGGCGGTACGCAGCACGCGGGCGAAATTGCGCTGAAGCTCGACAACGATGA